>JBPCNB010000611.1:0-5693 GCA_051001675.1 Nitrososphaeraceae archaeon
AGTTTGTCGAATTCCGAGATAAGGTCTTCTGTGAGATCAGTACCCAAAGAAAATTACAATAACAATAAGAAGCAACTAGTTAAGTATTTTAACTCTGCTCTTCGGTTATAGAAGAAAAATTATGTAATGCCGAAAACATAAATGCGGATCAAATAACAAGTCCTTTACCGAAAACATAGTCAATTAAATTTTCACGTCGAGGTATTACGAATATTAGAGATTGTGGAAGACTTTAGTACTTGTGAGTGAGAATGGTATATCGTAACCTTTACCGAATTTATGGAGAAATGGAGTTTATGATCGTTATTGCATATGGTATCAAATGCATAACCTCCATGAGAGAGTTTATTAATATTTTAGACAACTATTAAGTAGAAAATTTTGCTGAAATGTTAACTTTGAAGAAAGGTTTTAAAAAGATAATAAATGTAAGTAGCAGTTGTACCATTTTCTTACTCTAAACTAGCACTATCTAGAACCATCGTTTATGAAAAAACAAATTCGCGGAATCTAACAGCAGAACGCCACACTCGGGGTATAAAAAGTTGAGATTATTTTGCAGATATCCTGTCACAAATATAAAAGCCTGCAAGTCCGTCTTAGAAGGGGAGATATTACAGCAAAGGACTTTAGAGATGAGTGGAGTGTGTAACCTTTCTACATTGGGACTTAAGACCGGTTTATCTGGAACGGTTTTCAACTAAACAGGCTAAAATAAGATTCATGACTTTAGTCTAGCTCACAGTCGTGTTTATGGAAAAAAATGAATAATATAGGACCTAGGAATTACATTCTCGACATTCCACAATGAGCATTTTTTCAGTATTGTCTATCTCTTCTGGACCAAAATAAAGCCTACTTGGCGAATTTGACTCGCCATACGTTTCTAAACTTTGCATACCATACAATAATTATTAGTGCGCCTATTATTAATCCAAATAGCGAATAAACATATGAATTCGTTATAAAAAAACAATTTCCTTTAAGCTGTTCTAGTTGTTGACTTTTCTCAAGGCTCATGTTTCCGCTTCTACTTAGCTCTGACAGGCATTTCACACCTTCATTATTAAAATAGATAGCCATACTTGCACTTGCAATCAAAAGAAACAGACCTACCTTTAGATACCTGTTTTTTATGATTGCGAGGTACACCTTTTTCATAGGCTTATCTTACACACACCTCTTAACATGAGGTACTGTGGATTATTTAAGAAATTTGCCTATTTATCTGAAATGACTGGTAAAGATATACGGCCATCCTATAAGTCTTCCATCAAACCCTCCCACAAAGATTAGGACAAGTATCATAAATAGCGTACCCGGTGATTGCGAACCTTAGAGTATTTAATCATGAACTTGCTGCGCTCTTTCCACTGGTTATAATCGTCGGCACATTATAGGTACATACTTCATAGTTATGGTAGGCATCAAGGTCCTATTTCATTGGCACGAAGGGCCACATACAGCGTCTTTTAGATAACTATATTACTGAGTAACATAAATAGGCCATTACAATTGCTAGCAGACATTCGGTCTATATTAGTAATTGATGATGAGTTTGATATAGTAAATCCTATTAAACTCTCATTGCAAAAACATGGTTTCAATGCGTATGGATTCACCGATCCATTACTGGCATTTGAGCACTTTCAGAATAATTCCAACGACATTGATCTGATATTGTGTGATATTAGAATGCCTCAAATGAACGGATATGAACTTGTAAAGAGGATCAAAACTCTGCAGCCAAAAGTCAGGGTTTTGTTGATGTCTGCATTTGAGATCAATGACTTGGAGTTCTCGAAAGCACTTCCTTCTGTTAAGATAGATGGGTTTATCTCAAAGCCCATCTCATTAAAAGATCTAACAAATAGGATCAAAAACTACTTGAAATATTAGCTAGATTTTTTATAGATGCATCATTTGTAGAATTAATATTGGATCACTTTATTAGTGTTTTTGTGTACGGTAGATATATGACCCTGACTATGGCTATACGTTGAGGAAAAGGAAATTGTAACATGATGTTACAACCGTCATCATCACAATTACCAATAGACGAGTGTGAAGAGTGGATATGGGAGATTTTAGATTGCACGAAAGATTGCGGGTTTGAATACATATCTGGAGAAGGTAAAGAGTTTTTAATATTAAACACAAATGATTTCTATGCAGATACAAAGGCACTATACAAGATAAGAAGGCTTACTGGAATGAGGTTAATACAGATGAGTACTCACAATGGTAGTACACAGCTGTGGTTTTTCAGGCCGCGTCAGTCCCGAATGAGAAGAAAATACGATTCATCAGACTACAAGTAGATGTAAATTTAGATGTAAAAGTTGAAATAATTGCAAGTTCTGATAAATGATCTTTTAGAAGCGGTTACTTTACTTCCTTTCTGCACATGTGTCACAGTATTTCTCTCTGAGGATAAGCCATATCTTCAGAATAAGCCTCCTGAGTAGCCATGTTACCGCAATTTACGCAGAATTTTGCCTTTCCACCACCTGGAGAGGATAAAGACGCATCAGAATTGTGTCCTAACTGCAATTGAGTTATTTGCAAAGACTGTGAAATACGAATAGTACATGAACGAGTACTGGAAGTTGTCTGTCTTGACTGCAATTATTCATTTGGTACCAGTTGTGATCATAGGTAAAAGCAAAGAGAATTCCAAATGATGTGCATATATATTTGTGAAAACAAGACATGGATAGCAATTATATGAGTGGCTTTGTTAGCATATGTAGCTGTCATTAGTGATCATCACACCGAGAATCTTCAGATGCTGCTTCTTCTAATATTATATCATCATGCGTGTTGTTGTGCTACATACCTGATCGCCATCATGATCTATACAAGGAACTACTGAATCAGTAACAGTTATTCTAAATACTATCAATTCCTGCTGTTCTACAGGTTAGGTCTACACAATATTAAGAACTCTCCATCATTTCAACATTGTTTGTCTTGGTTAAAACTAAATGCCAATTCTGACAAATTAGCAAGTAGTATTAGACTGTACCGATATAGTCAACGGAAATTGTGTGACTGAGGCTTACAGTGTAGTTGTTCCTGGTGGCTCAAAAATAAACAAGAATTCGTATTATAGCCTGTCAACCTGTAACCTAAACGGCGATTTCAGCTTTCTCATAATAATTCTGTGCCATGTAGACTCACCATTCCCACGAACGGATCTGTCCAAAGCACGGATGAATAACGAAAGTAATATAAGATAAATATAGTTAATAAAGATCATAGACTAAAGTCGTCAGTAGTTAGAAGAACAAGCCGAAGTTTATTAGGTACTATACGTACACTTAGCTAACCTTTTAGGGATTGCCTGCAGTTTCTACTTCATTTTCGCTCTAAATGTGATAGCATATTCGTTTGAATTAGAGCAGCATATGACTGATCGTGTTGTACTCCTAGAATATCTTTAAATTCTTCTAATCTTAAATAGTACGTGTCTTTAGGAGCAGATCTAAGTAGCGAACCACAAAAGAGTAGAATCGTGTCATTTTTACCAAGCTCTACTGAAATCCTTTATGCGATTGGCGCAGGAGATCAAATCACAGGAGTGACACATGAATGTAAATATCCCAATGATGCTAAGAGTAAACCCAAAGTCATAAACTCTTCTTTTGATGCAGCCAGTATGACAAGCAGAGAAATCGATAATAAAATAGTAGGATTAGTCAGAACAGGAGGGGACATATACGTAATAAATGACCAAAAATTAAAAGAAGCAAAACCTGATCTTATTATAGCTCAAGGTGTTTGTGAAGTATGTGCACCTTTTACTAAAGAAATAGACCGCGCGAAGTCTGTTTTAGGATATAAACCAGATATACTAGTCCTCGATCCTCATGATCTTAATGACATCTTGGTAAGTATAATGGATATAGCAGAAAGAGTCGGAAGAGTAAGTGAAGGTCGTAAATTGGTAGTATCATTGCAAAGCAGAATTGACTTTATAAAAGTGATAGTTGGAGAAAGAAGAGGAATCAAAAGTGGCAGTGTGGATGGTATAGACAACACTACAAACGAAGCCAATCCAAGAATTGTTTGCATTGAATGGATTGATCCTTTCTTTACTGCCGGTCATTGGATTCCACAAATGGTAGATATCGCAGGAGGTAGTAATGGTTTAGGTTCTGTAGGACAACCATCACGACGTGTATCCATAGATGAAATTGTAGAATTCAATCCAGATAAAATAATCCTAATGCCTTGTGGATTTGATATAAACAGAACCTCGAAAGAAGCAAAGGCACTAGAGAATAATGACAAATGGAAATCATTGCAAGCAGTACGAAGAAATGAAGTTTATGCTGTTAATGCAAATGCATATTTTAGCAAACCAGGACCAAGAACAATTACTGGATTAGAAATACTTACAAAGATAATAGATCCTGAAAGTTCCGGACTTAATGAATTACCCTCTAATTCATTTACCAAAATAACAAATACTGTCTTTTCCGTATCCAATACCCAAACATGATGGTTTAGTACTATACCTAAATAGTTAGAGTCTCTTGTCTATGTAGTGAGGTGACTATCCCGTCTGGAAAATTCATAGTGGAATGTGAACTACTCCGTCTAGGAGAACTCAAACTGTCAGTTTCGGTCAAACACAAATACATGGAACAGATAGCAACTCAATTGGTAGAGGCTTAGATATGACATAAACACGGTGTCATCCACAATACAAAATTCTGCCTATAGTAATTTTGTTCTATGTTTAAATTCTGCAAAAACTAAAGAAAACTATATTCAAGGCCTTAAATATTATATGCGTTTCTTCAGATAAATGATAACGATTATGACGCTCTCTGAAACAGGACCCCAAAATGATTCAATCCAATATTATCGACTTTACTATCATTTGTAGATATTAGGCAATTAGTGCCGTCTACGAATAATCAATACATTACAACAAATCACAAATTCTATGATAAAGAGAATTCGGAACAAGTTGCCGGTAAAATAAATCCACAATTGATTACAACTTCTGCTAATTCAAAACTTGGGACAAAGAAAAAAAGATGAATGAAATTACAATACTTGAACAAAAGTTTCATAAGAATTGTTTCAAAAATGTTCCATATGCAGGACCAAGAAGTAAAGGAAGACGATTATTTAGAAGTTGATCCGGAAACTAATGAAGTGATACCCCCAAGACGAAGATGATAATTTCTATTTCAGGTGAACTGGATTCATCGATTGTGGTGGAATATGCAAATTTACTAAAAATAATATATTAAAATAAATTAAATAATATTAAACAAATTAATAATTAAAGATAAAATAAAAAACATTAATCTATATTTGGGGAGAGGCAAAAAGTTTTTCCAATATTCTCATTCTCTCCATAATTTTGAGTAAAATCAAGAGTAAAAGAGTATCTTGTTGACATATGTGAACTTTAGACCTATCTAATTTCTACAGTAAATTTGTTTAGATGAGTAAAAATCAAAAAAGACATAAAAAACTAGGACACTTTAGGTGGTATAAAATTCAGCGCCTTGAACAAAAATATGCCTAAAATTTGAAAACCTTGAAAACAGCCTATGTTGGGTAGGGTAGGAGAGATTTTTTGCATTAAAGAAATGAAATTTTTATGCTATTGCAAAACAGAATATACTAGTTGATCGAGAGATGTAGAGCAAAATTATAGACCCCAAGTC
>JBPCNB010000612.1:0-4037 GCA_051001675.1 Nitrososphaeraceae archaeon
TGATGCTCAGGATTCTAGTTAGTTTTATTGCAATATTTGTATTTGCGAACATGATTGAAAGCTTCCTTATTTTATCTGCCGCAGCATCGGAGATAAACGCCAAGGACTTTGAAGAGGTAAGAGATAATTTGGTTGAGGTACGATTAGCATTGCAGAAAGGTGATCTCACAGAGGCACTTCAACACTTAAACAACGCTGAGGAGCAACTATTGCTATTTGCAGAAAATGCAACAGCTAATTCTACAATTTCCTAATAAAATAGCAAAATAGCTAACGTAAACAGCCATCCACATATATATGAAGAAGTTAACTATCTATAGAGTTTGGTTCCTTACAATATCTATCAACGATCTAAGCAGTACATTAGATTTTCTAATATGAATGATAGTGTCCGATATTTCCTATTGATTTTGGTTTCTGTAATTTTAGTTTTGACTCTTATTCTTCAGCCATGGTCTACTCATCTGAATATAGATAGAGCATTGGGACAAGAAATTTCTAGCTTTAGCAATCGTCAACTGAATGTAACTTTTAATTCAATAAAAATCAATAATGACCATGATCCACTTTTTCCAGGAGAATGGAAGATTGATTCATATGTAAATGGTCAAAGGACTCAACTCTGGTTAGGATCTGAACTAACCAGAGTTGATACTGGCCAGGCTATAACTTTTAGAGAAAAAAATGTTAATGTAATAATCCCAGCAAATGGAACGCTGAGGATAGTAACCGTAGGAGTAGAATTCGACATCGACCCTCAGGATGGTCTGCCAAATATTGCTGGTATTTTAGATAAGGATCTTCCACTTTCAGATTATTCAGATGAAGTAGGGAATTCTATAGAACATCTCATAGCCTTTGATAGAAACGATGCAATTGGTATTGTTACTAAAGAGTACAGCGCCAAGAGTAATTTTGGGATAGGTCACCATGATGAATGTTCACAATCTGTCGGAGAGGCGGGTGACTTGTATGATGAGGTAGATACAAGCTGTGATTTCAGGCTACGATATACAATAACAGAAAAAGAAAATATTGATTAAAGAATCTCATGTGTAACTGATAAATTTATATGTATTCTGCATATTTCAACACTTTGATAATAATATTCATAATATTATTGTCATCAGGTGTGTGTCTTCGTTTTGTTGCATATGCTACAATTCCAGAGGTTCCGGATGATAAAGGAGTTATAATGTACAATTATCATGGAGTTCAACGTAAAGTATACAATCCGTTGTTTGTAGCAATTGGAGGACTAAAATACTATTCAGAATATGAGGATCATGGAGACAAGCAATCTAAACAATATTTCATAAACACCGCGGATTGGCTTATCAATAATGCAAAAGACAAAGGTGAATATTCCTTGTGGGAATATGACTTTCCTTGGAGCTCCTATGGGTGGATATCTCCTCCGTATTCTTCTGCATTAGCACAAGCACAAGGACTGAAGGTACTAGTACTTGCCCACAATTTGACTGGAAATGAAAAATATATTAATGAAGCAAATAAAACCTTACATTCATTTGTGGTCAATTATGATAAGGGAGGAGTAGTGAGTAATGAAGAAGGTAATGGTGATTCCTCTATGTTCCTACATCTCTTGGCAAAGCCAGGTTTTAAAAAAGTATACGCTTTGAATGGTCATACACAATCGTTACTATTACTTTGGGATTATTATCAACGAACCCAAGATCCTCTTGTGAAAACAATATTTGATAAAGGAATAAAATGGTTGAGGGACAACTTATGGAAATACGATACAGGAAGTTGGTCATATTATGACCAAATAGAAAATCTGGCTTCAACGGATTACCATACAGCACAGATAGCCCAGTTAAGAAATTTATATGAGATTACAGGCGAATATACATTGAAAGAATATAGCGATAGGTTCGATAAATATAAGAGAAGTCAACCCTTGGATTAGCAAGGCAAAAATTGCTGCTGAAGGAAGAGACTTTTCTTTTGTTCACTACTCATTAGAACAATATTAGTATTTTAGATCCCTGATAACCTGGTAATACCGAAGTTGGTGAAGATGAAGCAAGCGATGATGAGGAGGAATCCGGAAAGGAGAGTTGTGATGATGATGGGAGCAGAGGCGACAGCACAGGCAACGATAGTAATAGCTTATTTGACTAGCAATCTTGGCAAGTTCAGTAAATCTAAATTCTTTAGACAGATATCCACAAAATTAAAAGAGGAGGGGCTAGAACCGGCTCAACTTGGATTTGCCATTAGACTCAAAAAGATAATGGAAGAAAATGACATCAGAGAAGATCAATTAGAATCTTTAATACTGGATTTTAATACTTACCGTCTCAGGCATAATTTAACTTTTGATAAAGTTTTCGAGAGCGGATATGAAGCTTTAAATTTGGTATATAAATTTGGCATACAAGACTCGGTAGAGAAGATACCAGAATTTATTATTCAAAGAGAGAAAACGAGGAATTAGAAGAACAAAGACAGGAGCTAATAGGAAAGAAACAAGTAATACAAAAAAAGTATGATACAATTCTTGCTGTATTTGAAAAATATGGAAAGGAAAAACCATTAATCGAGCACATTAAAGCACTTGAAAGAGAATTAGATGAAACAAAAAATCCTGTGAAGCGCGTTGTAGAAAACTTGAGGGGAAACTACCAAACCTGGATACCCAAAGGGGAGAGTATCTACATGAGTTATCATTACGCCAAATAGAAATAGCCTACGCCGTGGAATTGGTCCAATAATCATCAATCCCAAGCAGCAATATCTTTTTCTGCAATTATTCTTTTAGGCTTTATTCCTACAAGAACTAGACCTTCCTCACTATTTCTTCTACCATACGCTTTTGCATTTTTCCTCCCCATATATCGTTCTGCTATTTTAGTCGCCCATTTTAAAACCTCTTTTTGTTTGTAAGGGTGTATTTTTGCAGTGCCAAATATTGTTACGAAGGAAAAGGGCGGTATCTGATCGTCTACGCAAATACTTACTCTATTATCTCTCTGAATATTGTTTGCTTTAACCGATGTGTCACCAGTAGTAAAAATGATGTTCCCTACCTTACCTCTAGTATTCCCATTATCCAATACAAACCAAATTGGAACGACATGAGAACTTCCATCTTTTTTAACTGTAGCAAGTTTTCCAGTGAAGGTACCTTGCATAAGAAATCTGCCAATTTCGGCTTTTGACATTTCAGCCATTATTGTTATTATTGTTCATGTTGATCTCGAATATAACGTGTGTGATTGTTTTTTTCTTTATCCTAATTCTACCGTTGGTGAGTATCCTCGATATCAGGTTATTTCTATTACTGTGCTATGTAATTTTGTGTCTAATTCCTCATTCTACCAGTCCTGAATCCACTTTATTTTAATAGGTTGGAAGGCTTCTACTTTCTTTACACCTTTAATTGCGTGTATCTTATTATTAATCACTCAATATCCAAAACTTTTTCGATATGAAAGTTGATTTCTGTCTTCAAATCTGAATGATGGTAATCTCAGAATGTAATCATTTAGATCAGAATAAGTAATCTGCTTCATGACATTCCTACTCCAATTTGTCTCAGTATTATGGAAAAATAGTTTTCTCGTAGTTCGCCAAAGATTGTACTAGTGTTTTCAGATATACTGCAACCTATCTCTTACATAGTCAAGACCACTTTGCCTCTCGGATGTACATTCTTTTGGTAATCGAGTGCATCACCCGCTTCATCTAGTGAAAACTTCTCTACATTTAACCCTTATATTATTTTGATCTACCCATTGAGCTAATTTCATCAACCGTTTCGTATTTGCTTGGATGAATCGAAATATTGCTTTGACGCCATATTGGCTCATTAGCTCTGAATTAGGCTGCCCTAGCATAGAAACGATTTTGCCGCCTCTCTTCAATATTTTGAAAGATCTTCTGTACGTCTAGCTGCCTACAGTATCTAAGACTGCATCATAGTCATGTAGCAGGTCTTCAAATGTCTGGGTCTTGTAATCTATTACTACATTCGCCCCAAGTTCTTGGACAAACTGTTTGTCATTTGT
>JBPCNB010000613.1:0-4231 GCA_051001675.1 Nitrososphaeraceae archaeon
GGTGTGTAATTCATAAAAACATAAAAAAGAAATTTCATAAAAACAAATTGGGTTAGCTGTTACAAGGGTTTGCAGATAAGGCTAACAAAAAGAGCAGCATCCTAAGTAAACTATGGAGTTATAGGGTTTTGGGTGCAAAAAGTATGCAAAAACAATGGATATCACAAAGTGTGACGAGGAGGTTGCTATAATAGTGGCAGCTATTGGGTAGGATATACAGGGAGAAAATACTGCATCAACGTACAATAAAGCTTGTCCTTTCCTAAATATATAGATATACCTCATTCATTGCCATTGTCTAAAATCTAATATACATCTTGTATTATATCTCTCAGATGATATGAGTACAATGGGTTATGCACATCCTGAAGTTTTGGTTGACACGCAATGGGTAGAAGACCATGTAAAGGATTCACAGGTAAGAATTGCAGAAGTAGATTATGATCCAAAAGCAAATTATGAATTAGGACATGTTCAAGGTGCCGTATTGTTTGACTGGAAACAAGATATCAATGATCCAGTTAGCAGAAACGTGCTAACCCAACAAGCGTGTGAAGATCTACTACAAAGAGCTGGGGTTAATGGTGATACAACACTAGTACTGTATGGTGACTTTAACAACTGGTTTGCGGCATTTGCATTTTGGGTGTTCAAATACTATGGAATCAAAGACGTTAGGATAATGAACGGAGGAAGAAAGAAATGGTTAGAAGAAGATAGGGTAGTTAGCAAGGACATCTCTAACTATTCTAAAGGCAATTTCAGGGCTTCGGAACCGGATAGAAACATTCGGGTATTTCTAAACGAAGTAAAACAAGCTTTAGTTGCTAAGGATAGAATTAAGATGGTCGACGTGAGAAGTCCAAAGGAATTTACAGGAGAAATCTTAGCACCACCGGAATATCCGACAGAGCATGCTCAAAGAGGAGGACATATACCGGCAGCAGAGAATATTCCCTGGGCTCAAGCTGTCAATGATAAAGATGGCACGTTTAAGTCTGCAGATGAGCTAAGGCAATTGTATGAATCAAAAGGGATAACCCGCGATAAGGAGATAATCGCATATTGTAGGATAGGTGAGAGATCTTCACATACTTGGTTTGTTCTTAAATATTTGCTTGGATATCCCAATGTAAAGAATTATGATGGCTCATGGACGGAATGGGGCAACATGATTGCGAATCCTATTGAAAAATAATAGTTCAATCCATTTTTTTCTTTAAATGGATTTATTTCGAACATAAGATGCTGAATCATGAGTTTAGTTATAAAACAAATTTTTAATTTTTCTGATATAAAGCGCAATATGACCCGACAAAAAAGGAAAGCTCAGAGTGTATAGACAACTATTTTTATCGCATTATGACACCTATTATCTCCGTTCCTATAGTTGATAGCATATTATCACAAAGCTATGCTCGTAACGCTTTCAGTGCTTTTGCACAAGAACAGAATATCATTATTCTAATCTCTGGGAAAACACTACTGTCACCACAAACGCATCGGCAGCGGCTGGTTATGCTTCTTCCTATAATGAAATGCTAAATCCCAGACAGATGGAATATCCTGCGCACCTAGGATTATCGATCTACATATAGAGGCTATTTGTCATACTTCATGAACTATGCAAACACATAATGCGATCAAAGATAGTTGCACTCAATGATATGGTACCAACAATATCCCTAGAAGCATTTTTAGTAATCTCTGCAGCCTCGTCAGAAGCATTTTGTACTATTGACGTAATTCCTATCTTATCTGCACTTTCTTAACACTTGCGAAGAAAGTATCCTATCCTAGACCCAATATATCTAGAAAAAATATGATTACTAATACTATCACCAAAATATCAATAAAACTTCCATAGCTGAATACAATAAAGGGAGTCTTTTTTTTCCTTTTAAGACTTTTTGAAGCCTATATAATTATCTAAAATAGACGCATATCTTACTCTCTAGTCCTATGAAAGGTTTTTTATTAATTCCTGAATACTATTGAAATCTTGTCTATAAGCATTTTCTGCACAGAAATCTTGAGTCGCATGGAGGCAGAAATGGGCTAAAAAAATCCTGACGGAAGAGGAGGTTTTTTTCAGTATTGTTGAGTATTATGCATCAAGAACAAGTCAAGGACAATAAAAGCAAACATAATAATTAATGTAGTGGTACCACACCATAATCACTATTAAGGTCTTTGAAATTGAGCGATCCAGTACTACAAGAGGAAGATATAGGGAAACTGAGGAGAACGCATTATTCAAATGAAATTAACTCAAACCTTGATGATAATGAAGTAGTAATTATGGGATGGGTTTCAAGCATCCGTGACCATGGTAATATGCAATTTGTCACCATAACAGACAGATATGGAGATATACAAGTTGTTGCAAAGAGAAAAGAATGTACCGAGAAATTGTTTCTCCATATACAGCAGTTAAAAGAACACGCCTCAGTCGCGATCCGTGGAAAAGTTAAATCACAAGAAAAAGCGCCTAGCGGTTCAGAGGTTATACCATTAGAATTGAGAGTATTTTCTATGGCAAAAAAAGCGGCTCCATTCATGATTCAGAGCAAAATCTCTGTTGGTATTGATACGAGACTTGATTTAAGGGCCATAGACCTACGCAGAAACTTTCTCAAGAGCATTTTCCATATTCGTAACACTGCTCTAAATGCTATTAGAGAATTTTTGACAGACCAAGGATTTATCGAAGTGAATACGCCCAAAATGATTGCAACTGCTACTGAAGGAGGAGCTGCCTTATTTCCAATATTTTACTACGATAGAGAAGCATTCTTGGCGCAAAGTCCTCAGTTGTATAAAGAACAATTGACTATGGCCTTTGAAAGTGTGTTCGAAATAGGACCAATTTTTAGGGCGGAGCCATCACGCACTAATAGACATCTCTCAGAAGCAATTTCTATTGATGTCGAGGAGGCATTTGTCGATTATAACGATATAATGCAACTACTGGAAAAGATGATCTTGTCCATAATTGATTCGATTAGAGAAAAGAACAAAATCGAGATGACGTATCTTAATTTGCAATTGCCAAAGATTGAATTCCCGTTCCCAAAGTATTCCTATAATGAAATAATTAGCAAACTACAAGAAGTACAAGAAAATATTAAATGGGGAGATGATCTTCCACCACAAATGATCAAAAATTTGCAAGACAATAGAACTAATGGCTTTTATTTTATTACTGATTGGCCTACTTCTATCAAACCCTTTTATGTTAAGACAAAAATGAGGGACGATGAGATGATGTGTGAGTCGTTTGATCTTATGTACGGATCTCTCGAGTTGTCATCCGGCAGTACAAGAATAAACAGAAAGGATGATTTATTTGAAAGAATGAAAAAACAGGGATTAAATGTAAATGCATTTGACTATCATCTTCGAGTATTTGATTATGGGGTTCCACCTCATGCTGGATTTGGATTAGGTCTAGAGCGTCTACTTATGGCAATTACACAATGCGACAACATACGTGACGTGACACTTTATCCACGAGACATAGATAGACTGGCACCATAAAAAATCATACCCATAAATGTGAACATACTATGGTTTCTAGAGAAATAATAACATATCTATGTAGACTTTCACAATTAGAATTATCAGAGGAAGAGCTCGTAAAGTATGAGATCCAGCTTGAAGAAATAATCAAATATTTGGATAAATTGGATGGTGCGACATTTTCTGATGTGGGACCTATACTTCTGGAGAAAAATTTTAATCAATTAAGAGAAGACAATGCAAAATCTTTTGAATTTGATGCCTTGGGGAATATCAAGAATAGAAAGGGCAGTTTTGTTAAAGGACCCTGGATAACTTAATAATTTGTCTAAATTGTACAATCTTTCTGCAAAACAAGTTAATGCAGGGATTAGGAGGAGAGATTTTACTGCAGAGGAGTATATTTGCCAAATTCTTGAACGAATAGACAAGGTTAATGTGAAAGTTAACGCCTTGATATCTACAGATAGGGAAGGGGCATTAGGAAAAGCCCGTATTGTAGATAGAAAACTACATGAAGATGAAAAAAAACTTGGGCCACTTGCTGGTATAGCAATAGGCATAAAAGATAACATATGTACAAAGGGCCTGAAAACTACCTGTGCCTCAAAAATGCTCGAAGAATATGTTCCGCCTTATGATGCAACAGTAGTTAGGCGATTGAAAGATAACGATGCCATCATAATTGGGAAGTTAAATCTTGATGAGT
>JBPCNB010000614.1:0-10362 GCA_051001675.1 Nitrososphaeraceae archaeon
ATTTTGCTCGTAAGAACTTGATTTGGGAAAACAACGATAGCAATATTATCGAGGCCTACAAAAGGTGCACTTAGAGTCGCTTCGCCATAGCACAGATTAGATAAGTTTCATAGGGTTGAGCATAATATATTATTCATTAACTAATTACCAGCTAGGCATATTTCTTTGCCAAGTCCATGTACCCTGATAATCCAACCAATCTATTGAAGTCGTCAAAAGTTATCATCTTTTGTCGCGACTTTTTGGTGGACCCGGTTCTCATTAGTTCATAGAAGACATCCTGCAATGCGGAAGTCGCGGCATACAGACCGGACAGCGGAAATACTGCAATCTTGTAACCTAACTTCTTAAGCTCTTGAGAAGAGAGATTAGGAGTGATACCATGTTCTATCATGTTGGCGACTAGTGGGGCGTCGATTTTAGAGGGAATTTCTCTGAGCTCTTTCAATGTTCGAGGGGCTTCAACAAAAATGACGTCTGCCCCAGCTTTATGATATTCTATTCCCCTTTGAATTGCCTCCGAAAGTCCATGGGATGCCCTTGCATCTGTCCTAGCGACGATGATGAAATCTTTGCTTTTACGGGCATCAATTGCTGCCTTAAGCTTGACTATGTATTCCTCTTTGGGAATTACATCTTTGCCCGTCATATGACCACATCTTTTGGGCCAAACCTGGTCTTCCAAAAAAACTCCCCCTGCACCCATATCTTCCAGATCTTTCACCATACGCCACACATTTAATGGATTTCCGTAACCAGTGTCTATGTCAATTATCACTGGAATACTTACAGATTTAACTATACGTCTAGCGTTATCAATGGTTTCTCCCGCATTTAGTAGACCAAAGTCAGGCATACCAAGTAACGTCGCAGCCGAACCATACCCAGTCTGGAAGATAGCAGGATATCCGACCTTTTCTGCAATTCTCGCACTTAGCGCATCAAAAACACCTGGTAAAGTTAAAAATCCTCTTTTGTTGTCTAACAAGGTTCTCAGGGTGCGGTTAGTTTTTCTTTTTGACATCAACCTTTAGACAATTACCACACGAGATTAATATTTATTAACACTTTTTGCAGGGAATCTACTTCTTGTGGGTTAATCTCCCACACACCACGGATAACCTGACTCTCCCACGTACCTTCCAGGCTCGTATTCGATGATTTGTCTAGCTCGAAGCTTTTATTTGTTCAAGTTCTTCAGAACCATCAGGGTACTTTGTTATATTTATCTTGCAAACCCTGCAAGTATAGAACTTCGTTGAGATTTCATGGCTTATAGATCCATTCAGCCACACCATCAAGTTCCCGCAGAAAGGACAGTTCATCGGCATGCTCAATGAATAGTCATACACAAATATATTCATTCAGTAACGCATCTTCGCAAGCAAAATTTAAACTTCAATTCAGTGATGTGGCATGTAGTTAGTATACACATGCGCTCAATATAGTATAGGTTGATGTGCAACCCTGGTCAATTAGGGCCTCCGAAGCCGCAAACTTAATTAATCACTAGTGATATTACTAGTGATATGTTGTCTGATTGGTTAGCTAGAGTAGGAAGTGTGATACCGAGGGGATTCTCAAGACATTACATTTTAGGTCTACTTAAAGATCAGCAGATGTCAGGGAAAGAAATAATTAACAAGGCGGTGCTCCAAAGTGACGGTAAATGGCGCCCGTCTCCTGGATTAATCTACCCCATGCTGGGAAGGCTCCTAGAAGAAGGACTGATAGCAGAGACAGATACTGGAAGATACACAATCACAGATAAAGGCGTGGATATTGCATCAGATATCGAATCAGTGCGCCATATAATGCAAAAACAACTTGACGTTATGTTAAGAGTAGGCAATGTAGGCAGATTTATGGCATTAGATCTTATTGACAGGGTCGCCACCATAGGGTCTACACTTAGTTCAAATCTGGATAAAATGACAGTGCAAGAGAGAGGCAAGTACAAGGAATTTCTAATTAGCGAGCTGAACAAAATAGATGGCCAAAAAAATAATGCTGAAACACTCAGAGTGGAGTAGCAGACAAACCTATCTGTTAAGTCCGATACAGAAATACTCAAAGCGATGACCTCGCATAGAGGTATTACACTTTGCTCTTATTTTATTAGCGCTTAGACTTTGATATCTACGTGAAACACATATTACCTTGAGCATATCGTAATGGGCACTTTGAATAACTGGGAACAAGTGATTGGCGCAATACCTCACTATGACGGGTCTTAACCCTTGAGACGAAGTCGCTAGAGATCACTGATTTGGACTTTCAAACCTTTTGCTATCTGCGTTGTTCAAGCACTTAACTGGCTCAATTCGCTGATATGATCAATTCCTCCCCTATTGCTGTTGGAAACATGAGATAGACCGCGGCATACTTTTTATTTCAGAAAAGCACCGAATTATTGCTAAATATTAGAAAGCCCTATCCAATACATTGTCACACGATAATTCAAAGTTAAATTTCACCGTTCGGGAGATAAAAAAATCAGACATTCAAAGAGGTTTTTTTGAAACACTTTCGAATTTAAGTCAAGTTGGACAAATTAATCAAGACTTAGATCGAGCTAGTAAGCTCTTGCATGAGATTGAGGAAAACAAGCTCTACAAAATCTTTGTCGCCGAAAGTGAGAGTGGAGAAATAATAGGTTCAATCACTTTACTTGTAGAACAAAAATTTATCCACAATGGCGGTAAGGTTGGTCATATAGAAGACGTGGTAACACGAGAAGAATTCAGTGGAAAAGGAGTCGGTTCTGCATTGGTTCAAAAATGCATTGATGTTGCCAAAAATGCGAAATGCTATAAAGTGATTTTGGATTGCTCCGATGCAAATGTCCCTTTTTATGAAAAAGCTGGCTTCAGAAAACATGAAGTTTCCATGCGGTACAATATTAAGTAGAGTGAGAATTAGGTCTCATATTCTAGTTATGTGCTGGCATAGTAATAGAATAATTTATATGCAGATTATGTTGCCTTGGTGGTAGGAATCCTGAGTAATGAGGATTGCTAAGCATCATCAGTTTATTGGAAGAAATTCGCAATAAGTCCTTCAGAAGTGAAGGAATTTGATTAATAGCGGGTCATTTTTTGTAATTCTCAAGCTGGCTTCGTTTAAATAGTTGTATTGCACATAAAGTTGGCCTAGAGAAATGCAGAATTCAAAAATTTTATGTTCTATATGTCAGAAGGATGAAATGATTACCGACCTTGAATCTGGTGAGATTATTTGTAGTAGTTGTGGATTTGTAGTTTCTGATAAAGCACAGGAGACTCGAGCAGAGTGGCGTGCTTTCAACCCCGAGGAGTCTAACAATAGAACAAGGACTGGAATTCCGACTTCATTAGCTAGACACGATATGGGTCTGTCGACAGTTATTGGCAAGAGCGACAAAGACGCTAGCGGTCGCGGCCTGGATACGGCCATGCGGGCCACTATGGAGAGGCTCAGGACTTGGGACTTTAGGACTCAGGCGCACACCCCGACTGATAGGAACCTGAGACATGCTTTCAGCCAATTAGATATACTAAAGGATAAACTCGGGCTTCCTGATGCAGCTACTGAGAAAACCGCGTACATTTACAGGAAAGCACAGGAGAGAGGAATGGTTCGTGGAAGAACTATCACCGGTGTCTTGGCAGCTGCCGCATACATTTCCTGTAGAGAAACGGGAATTTCTAGAACCTTATCGGACATCGCAGATGTCAGCAACATCAAGCGCAAGGAATTGGCCAGAACGTATAGATTGCTTGTTTTTGAGCTAGATTTGAAGATACCCATGGTTGATCCAATGAAATGCATTGCCAAGGTTGCGAATAAGGCCAATCTGAGCGAACGAACTAAACGTCAAGCAATTACTATTATGGGCACTATTACCAAAAGCGGGGTGTCTGCTGGGAAGGATCCTATGGGCCTTGCTGCCTCAGTTCTTTATCTATCTTGTTTGAATACAGGCGAACCAATTTCCCAGATGAACATTGCCGATGCTTCCGGAGTCACAGAAGTAACTATAAGAAATAGATTCAAGGATCTCAAAAACCAACTCCATCTGAATTAAAGTCCTAAATTCAGTTTTTTTGTAATCTAAATTTGGTTGTCTATATAATACCACCCTGGACAACACTAAACTAGTGACTACCAGCAAATCATATAGAACATCTTGTGATGTGTGTCCCGCAAACCTGACCTCCTAGGTCAGGGTATAACGCTATTAATTAATTTGGTAACTCGTATTATAAAGTTTAAAACACTCTTGTGTAGCTTAGTATACCTCGTAGATCTCTTGGACTATAAACGATATATTACTCAACTAAGTGGTTTTGAACCATCTTCTATCGCGGGTGATGACTATTCGTTTCTAGTCAGACTTATTAACAGCGGAACTGCACCTAGGATTAGTTCATATTTTAGGCTAAAAGGTCATACTACTGCGTCGAAGAATGATCAATTAGCTGCTCGGAGATTACAAGAGATGCAGATCATAGAAGCAAGTGAAGGGAAATTCTTTCCGGGCATCACCAATTATAGATTGACTGAGAGAGGGATTTTCCATGTATTATCAAAAATTGAAGAGTATTCCCCAGACCTACTAATCAGGTATGCAGATAGTAGTGTCTTGGAAACACTAATTTTCCAGTTTTTCGAACAGCAGACCATTAAATGTTGCACAGCCAGGTTGTACTCGGAGATTACAAGATATTTGAAAGAATGTTGCACTTTGTCCATTTCAAGAATAGAATCATTCAAGAATTCCGGAAACGAAGACCAGTCGAAGGAACGACTAAGGGAACTAGAATTCGACTTGATATGGCTAGCAAAGATTCTAGTGTTGGAACTGGCGATGATGTATAGCGAAGCGAATATTCTCCGTTTGACTGCAAATATGACCAATGACAATGCAAAAGTTGCGGTATATGAACTCGAAAACGATATGAAAACTCTTTTGTCAAAGGATAGCAAATTTAAAACAATTTTGGACTCAACCCATGAAGAGCTGATAGAAGGCTATCGAGAAATTTCCAAAAGGTCAGAATGAGTACACATATTGATAAGATATTATTTTGCCAAACTAACTTTGAAGGCTTTCGGATCTTGTTCTTCTAGGCAAAAACGATCAGGTTATCCGAAACTATATGTTACGTACTCTCAAATACTGAGAACGTTGATTCACTAGTTTTTGGGTCGTTGGTGCCAAGATACTTTGAGACTATAAAAGACCAACTTTTATTTGCCGACAAACTAGAAGAGAAGCAGTAATGTTCTTTACTTAAAGCGGTTGTTATTTTACCTAGGCGGTAGACCTTGCAAATGGCCATCTTGTTCTAATTTATCTGCATGAGCCGAAATATAACGCCATATAATATCCGCTTTATCTGCCTGAAAATCCCAAGGGGCGATAAGAACTAAGTCATTATCTCTGATCCACATTTTCCTTTTAATTTTGCCTCTAATTCGACACGTCCTGACCTTTCCGTCCGAACTTTTGACTATTATGTTATCGCCGCCTACCAATTTAATTACTCTACCAAATAGTTCTCCATTCTGAGGCATTACTAATTCCTTCAGATACGATTCATTGAGTACTTTTCTCTTACCTAACTTTTAAAACCCCTAGTATTGAAACCTATCCTTTAAAACCGTATTAATCGAATAAAAATGTATTGGCCAGAATTCCTATACTTCCTAAAAGCTGTAGAGATATTATTCCTTTTTGCGGCAGCATATTAGCAACGTACTTGACAGAATAACTACAGCGATTGCATGACAACATGATTGTACTTGACCAAATCCATTTATTTCTAGCAGCTCTTAGAACAAGTACAGTAATCCACAAGGTTTAGTTAATTTCCAAAAGGAATTAGTTCAGATGAACATAGCCGTCTGGAGTGGCTTGTTGATCTTAATACGCCACAGGAATTCGGTATCTGTAATATCATGAATTTCCATGTATTCTATCCTCACCAGATAGAAGCTATTGAGAAATCAAGCTCTCGTGTGGTTATGAGCCAAGTAGCAAAGCAACAGAGTTGAGGAACTATATACGAGGGTAAATAATAAATTTAGTCGTAAGGCAATCTTTTGAAATGGATGTGTATTCTGAAACCAGACCATGGGGTAGTTTCGAAAAATTCCATGAAAATAAGTCGTGTACGGTTAAACTAATTTACATCAATCCAAATTCTAGATTGAGCCTCCAGTATCATGATAAAAGATCTGAGTTCTGGAAAATAGTTTACGGCAGGGCACACTTACAAATTGACGACAAATCCTTTGTTTTGAGTGAAGGACAGTCAATAGAAATTCCTAACAAGGCAAGACACAGAGTTGAGGCAAAAGAAACTAAGTGCGTAATTCTTGAAATATCTTATGGTACGTTCGATGAAAATGATATAGTACGACTAGACGATGACTACAAAAGAAAAACTCCCTCTCCTTAAGAAGGAAGATGAGAAAAAGGGCTGTTTCATTTGATCCTCACTTTGGCTAACACGGCCCTCATACAGCTGAGGTGCAAATTTCTTTTCGAAATCTCTAGATATACTCATTATTTATTGAGGCTAGTCGAAATACAAATAAAGCCCTACTAACGTTCTACGGTGTATGAGCGCTAGCAAAAAACCACATATGAATTTGGTGGTTACAGGTCATGTAGATAATGGTAAATCGACTATAGTAGGTCACTTAATGGTAGATTTAGGTGTAATTGATCAGAGAACGATTGACTCGTTCGCAAAGGAATCAGAGGCAACTGGGAAAGGTGATACTTTCAAGTACGCTTGGGTGTTAGATAGTATAAAAGATGAAAGAGACCGAGGTATAACTATAGATCTTGCTTTCCAAAAGTTTGAGACTAGTAAGTTCTTTTATACGTTAATTGACGCGCCGGGACATAGAGACTTTATCAAGAATATGATTACTGGTGCGTCCGAGGCGGACGTTGCCGTTCTGGTAGTGTCAGTCAAACCTGGAGAAACTGAAGCAGCAACTGATCCAGGTGGCCAAGCCAGGGAACACGCATTTCTCGCTAGGACATTAGGAGTTGGACAGGTGGTCGTCGCTCTCAATAAAATGGACGACGCCAACTATGCAGAAGCTCGTTATAAAGAAGTAAAAGAAACCGTGGAAAAAATGTTGAAACTGGTAGGATATAATACTTCTAAAGTGAATTTCATCCCTGTCTCCGGTTGGAAGGGGGATAATTTGGCTAAGAAATCAGAAAACATGCCCTGGTACAAGGGCCCAACTTTTGCCGAAGCTTTGGATATGTTTGAAGCTCCTGAGAAGCCAGTTGGAAAGCCACTTAGGATACCCATACAAGATGTTTATTCAATTACAGGAGTAGGCACGGTCCCTGTGGGGAGAGTTGAAACCGGGAGAATAAAGGCCAATGATAAGGTTATAGTAATGCCCGCAGGAGTTACAGGGGAGGTTAAAACCATTGAAACGCATCACACCCAGATGGATTCTGCTGAAGCCGGCGACAACATAGGCTTCAATTTGAGAGGCGTAGATAAAAAAGCGATAAAACGTGGGGATGTCATTGGATCTTCTAGTAGTCCTCCCACTGTTGCAAAGGAATTTGAAGCACAGATAATCATAATACACCATCCCACTGCGATGGCTCCAGGTTACACCCCCGTTTTGCACGCGCATACAGCACAGGTTGCGGCTACTCTCAGTGAATTTGTCGCAAAAATCGATCCCAAGACAGGCGCAACAGTTGAAGAAAAGCCAAAATTCCTCAAAACAGGGGATGCGGCGATTGTAAGGATAAAACCAGTTAGGCCGCTAGCAATTGAAACTTTCAAGGAATTTCCTGAGATAGGAAGATTTGCATTGAGAGACATGGGAACTACAATAGCAGCAGGAGTAGTAAAATCAATTACAGAGAAATTTGATCCCTCGGCCAAGAAATAGTAGGAATAACAATGACCTGTAACCATCAGATAGAATCGGAATAAGAGGAATAAAAGAAATTGGCACAAGAAGCACGAATAAAACTCACATCCACAAACCTTTCTACTCTTGAAGGAGTATGCTCCGAGATTAAAGGTATAGGCGAGAAGAATGGTATAAAGCTGAAAGGACCACACCCTTTACCAACGAAGAAAATGAAAATTGTTACTAGAAAGTCTCCATGTGGACAGGGTACCAATACATATGACAAATACGAAATGCGTGTCCACAGAAGGGTCATAGACCTCGGAGCTGACGATAGATCAATCAGACAACTCATGAGACTAAAGATTCCAGACGATGTATACATAGAAGTGTCTTTAACCCAGTAACATTGCAGTTCGAGAAATACAGGACATATTTGGCCAATATCACCAAGAATCCTATATAGGGCGTAGGGGGTTCAATCAGTGCTCCATGTAAGGGAACGAGAATCGACGTCCGTTCTCAACGATAAGGTATGGATGGAACTAAGGGCAATATCACGCAATGCAGGAGGCTTTGGCATCCACTGTATAGCTGTCAGGTCGTGTACTGACGTGGGTTCCAACGATGGCACAATATATAGAGCAACGGTAAGGATACAGTCTATCGATATATACCAAGCATCCCACGAGCGTTGGATGGAATGCAGCTAATCAGAATTCAGAATGATTCTTGACAAAAACCATTTTATAATCTAATGATTGTATCTTTCTAACCAATGCCATTTCCGAAAAGAATAGGCGCAAGTATTTCAGCCCTTAAGATTTTGTCAATAATTTTATTATCCTCTACCTTCTTGAATGCTAGTGCTCAAAACGAGACGACCATGCCTCTTACCCAGCCTGATGCAAACACAAATGATACAAGTTTGGGGAACACAACTAATGGCTCGCAGCCTATTCTATTCGAAGTAGGAAGTTCTCACTACAGTGGTAAGCCTGTAAGCAGTGATAAAGCTGCTTTGAATCAGAGCTCATTTAAGGCTCAAATTGCATGGACACCAAATGCAATTGGTAGCGAAAACACTTTCAACATAAGATTTCTAAATTCAAGCTCCGGGGAAGAGATTCAGGATGTCAAGTACGATATTATGTTATTCAATGAAGGCAATCATCTTAGTGAAACCCATCGCTCGGAGCAGCAAGCTTCTAGCCAAAAATACATATTCCCTGAGCAAGGATTCTATACCCTCAAGATAGATAATATCGGAAACACCACAGCAAGCATAGATCTACCTATTCAAGTCGTTCCAGAATTTGCAGACGCGGTGTCGACTACTGCAATCGTGGCTGGACTACTTGGAATTATATTATTTGCAGTCAAACTGAATACTCGGCGGTTTCAAGGTTCTTTGCGTCTTTATGATTAAATTAATGAAAGAAACTTTCCTAGGTTTGGCGACCTAAGTAGGCATCTGCATCCAGCCAATCAATGCATCGCTCAGATTGCGTTATGTACTTGTAGAGCTTGTCGGTCGCTGCCCTTTCTTGGATAGGGCGAAAGCACCTATTAGGATACCCGCTGTCCCTATTCCGACACTTATCATTGCAAATACATAGGCCTTGTCAACAGAGCCTCTGAGTTGCTCTAACGATTCCGAAGTTTCCTGCGAAGCGTTTTGTGCTCTTGTTGCCCTGTCGTCAGTAGCATTAATTTGCTGCGTTAGATCAGAAATTAAAGGGGATAGTTGCCGTAACTGTGAGTTCGTATCTAGGAGATTAGCGCTTGGCCTTTGCGGCACGGGAGCGCCTGATGATTCTGATGATAAAATAGATCCTTCTTGACCTTGTTGTAAAGGAAAGGCATATTTGGTAATATCCTCTACATCTTCTATTTGAATTTCTGAATTTAGGGGCTGGTCTTCTATTTTTCCAATTAGTAACAATGAGTAACTTCCTACCTGAGTTGGCGAAATTTGGGCTCGGTAGAGTCCTGCAGATTCTTCTTGGGGTTCAAAATCCAAAGTCTTCGTAAGCCCTCCAGATTTTATACTAGCATCTAATTCCGAAAACGCATTTCTAACGGGTGTAATACCACCTTCCGATCCATTTTTCATGATGTTAACCTCAACTGAATTTAATTGATCGACGAGTGGAGGTTCAATCTCCCATCCCGCTGTTAATGTGATATTGCCGAAATCATAGGTCTGATGAGCAAAAGCCTGCATATCATTCCCAGTATCAGTGATAGTCGCAGATAGCAAAAATGAGCTTGTCAGAAGCAGTATCAATATAAATGACGTAGGGTTTGCAGTTTCAAACAATCCAAGTATCGATAGAAATGGACATTATTATCATATAATGTTTCGGCAGGATACCGTCTGTAATACCAATAATAGCTGACACAGGGTTAGAAAATCGATAAGCTAAACAAAATAATAATAATACTAAAAATCATCAAATATACGAAATG
>JBPCNB010000615.1:0-4529 GCA_051001675.1 Nitrososphaeraceae archaeon
CTTCTCAGATAATTCAAAACCGTTGAATTTAGGCATATTTACATCTAAAAGCAAGAGATCGTAGAAATTTATTTTGAATTCTGCTAATGCCAACAGAGGATCGTTATAAGTAAAGACTTGAAAGAATTTCTTGCCTTTGCTGTTTTCATTTTCTGCTTCTAAGCCCTTTTTGAATGTCAAAGTAATATCTGGATCATCGTCTACTATTAGAATTCGCTTGGTAAATGGAGATAGTTGTTCATCAGTGACTGACTTAGTTTTTTGTAAATTACCGTTAGTAGGCGAATGACTATTTGCTATATGACTATCATTAATCGTAAGATATCATCTTCCTGTCTGCCAATATTGTCATATAAAAGCAAATCATTCCCTGATCCTGGTATGATTATAAGTTGGCGTCATTCATAAAGTTGTAGTTGTATAAATTTAGAGTTCAGACAAGAATAGAGAAATTCTATATAAAACGCTGGTATCACTGCGGACAGTAAACGTCTAACCCTAATATGGGGATTTTTATCATTATTTGCAATATTTGGCATCACATGAAGCTTATCCAGAATAAAAGACAGAGGTCATATGATGCGAGAATATAATCAATTACACATTAAAGATTGATCTAATAATAAAATAGGCCATTGGCTTGAACAAATATTTTGCTATATCAATTGTTCTTTTGGCTGCATTTATCTTACTAGTCATATTAGTATCTCCTAAAGAGAACTTGAGAGGAATATCTGTTTATCTTACCAATATAGATCGGTCAATTTTTCTCAATGTTAACAGTTCACATTATGGTGCTATTAATCAAACAATGAGTTGACTTATCTTACAGATTAATCATAGATAACCTACATTGATGTAAGCATTTGGCTGTTCAGATCTAGGTTAAGATCTTTTCTCCCATATTTGATATTTATTCACACTTGTTAACATGATTTTATTCTATAGATTAAAGGTGAACAATTACAAGTCATCTGTAGTAATTCCTTTTCTTTTTAAGGTTCTTCCTTCTCTGAGAAACTGATGTTACCAAATGATTTTGTTATTATTTACCGTCGGGCGTCTGACTTGTCTATTTTTTGTTTTTTTTCCTTCGGACATTCCATACATATCATATTGCCATCCATGATGGTGCATGACCCAACCCAACCCAACTGCGGCTGATGATGAATATTGCTCGATTTCAATAACATCATATATCCAGTCCATGGTATTGAGATAGGTCGGTGAGCCTGAACAAATACCTTGTGATATCTTTCGTTGTCTTGACGGCTTTTATAATATTTGCTCTGTTGGTTTCTCCAAAACTCGATTTAGGTTTTGCGCGGCCTCTCAGAGATGTAGACACTGAAGTTTTCCTACAAATTAACAAACAACATTATGCTCCCCTTGATCAATTTATGATACTTATAACACAGTTAGGTCGGGAATTGGTTTGGCCCATAGTAATAGTCGTTTTGTTCATTTTCGGTGGTGTTACTGGAAAAAAGGCCGCTTTAATTATGGCAATAGCAATGATTGTTCTCATACCTATAGGTGTGCTTATGAAGGAAATAGTGGCCAGACCTAGACCATTTATTCCTGAGTCAGAGTTCATTTTAGCAGCGGATTCAAAATATGCTTATCCTTCTGGTCATTCTTTGATAGTTGCAGCAGGAGCGACCGTTTCAGTGGCTGTATTGTATAGAAATCCCTCTTGGAAAATGAAAGCGGTATCTGTGTCATTAGCAGTAGAAGCATCGATTATATGTTTTTCTAGAATCTATGTTGGAGCCCACTATCCACTTGATGTATTGGGTGGGATATTATTGGGTATAGGAATATCATTTCTTTTCTTATCCCATATCTCACCAATAGAAAATCTGCAAACTAGAATATCCCGGTCTCTTTTATCAAGAAGATAAATACAAAATAAAAATAGGAAAACTACTGATTGTTGGATGGGGATCAATTGGGGTAGTTCTATTGGTGATAACGGTAGATAATGCCTATTGAGGAAATTACTACAAAAGGACTTTTGATATAAGTCATAATGGTTAGATTGTGATTACTTTTTGAATGTTTGCATCCTCAATTTTTTGAATTCGAACGATGATCAAAGATCTAGAAAAAAGAAAATACAAAGCCATGAGATCAGACACTGATGACTTTTGGATTAAGATCGAAAGTCTTCAATGGGTTCTATTCGTTATCTTTGCTATAAGAAACAAAAATATGCTTATAATTTAAGACAGTCCACATAACGTATGTAGGTGAACTTAATAGAACTTATGTTAATCTTATAAAGGAGTGTTGATAAATTCAATTATCCTTCTAGTCATTATATTAGTCTAAAGATGAGTATTCGTTAATGCACTTACTTTTTTCTTTCTAATTCTCATTTATCCTCATTACCAGATCATCTATTTGAATTGGTTTTTTAATGTGGCATTCCATTTCCAATGACGGAAACTGTTCTCGTAAGGCATCATAATCTATCTCATACGCACTAATAAAACAGACCTTGACTTTATCGTCTATCCCCTTTATTTTATCATAAAGTTCATATCCATTCATCTTGGGCATTACAATGTCAATAAGAAGAAAGTCATAGAAGCCAGATTTGAAGTTCATCAAGGCTAATTCAGAATTAGTGAAAGGATATACTTCAAATAATCCTGTATCTTCTAAACCTAGTCTAAGGGTTATAATGACATCAGGTTCGTCATCTACAACCAGGATTCTTCTTTTCCTCCTAATTGTTTCTTTCATTGCTTGGTTGTTACTAGTTGTCCTTCATTGGTTTATTTAAGTAGTATTGTTTTGTTTTATTCCTACATTGAATTTATGATTTAACCTCTTTTATCATTATCTTTCTAAATGATACTTTGGAATTGTCGTCATGTGCCTGTAGTCCTACATACCCTTCTGCTGACCTACTACCTGTAATTCCGTTACCTTTTGCTCATTTATGATAACAGAGCTTTGTTGCATAAATCGTCTTCTCTCTCACAAATTATCTATTTGCTTAGATATCTACAGCTTCATCGTAACAAACATGTTATACAACGATGCTTTTAGCACCAATTCTTTGGCCATGTTTTTAAATTTCCTTGCAGTTACATACTCACCAAACATTCTCTTAATACACGAGAATACTGTTTCTGCCATCCACCTTTGTCCATAGCTGACACTATGCTTCCATCTCTTGAGATTTGTTTGCTGTCTTAGTACAGACATATTCCTAGCTTGACAGTTGTTTGTATTGACCTTGGAATTGCTTCTTGTCTTTATACCAGGTTTTATATGGTGTTTTGATAGATATCTAAAATTCCTGTTACTATCGTACATACCATCTGCTAACACACCCTTGACGTTATTATCTTCAGAAGCATTATCTACTAGCTTCTTTAACATTCTACCGTCATGTACCTCTTCACTTGTTACCTCCAAAGAAATAATCTTCTTATTCTTGATGTCAACTGCTACGTGTATCTTTAGATAACCTCTTCTTACGTGCCATTTGTGCCGTATCCATTCTCCTCTATTAGCTACCTTGATTCCTGTACTGTCTAATGCTATAATGATGATGTCATTACCTAGATGTTGTTCATTGATTCTGATATTCTGGTTATTCACACGTCTACTAATTGTACTGTAGTTTGGAATAGATGGTACCTTACTACTAGCATGTGCTCTAACTACACCTTCTGCTTGTCTGTATGGTAGATGGAAATATACTTTCATGTAACCTAGAAGCTGAATAAATGTCTCTGGATAGTGATACTGAGCACCTTTCTTCCCTTCATTCATTCTCTGTAATTCAGTAAACCAACTATCTATGACATCAAAATCTAGTATAACTTCACCTCTCCTAACCAGTGATTTGTTATAAAAAGGCCAGTTAACCATGTAAAGTAATCTCATTAGAAGATAGCTAAATCTAGATCGGTCAACTAAACCATACCAATATTATAACGATTTGTGCAACAAAGCAGATAACAGTATAAGATTGATTGACTACTTGAATCTCCATTGTATTCCACTGACCTGGAGACTTTGAAACTACATTGCTTGGGGCAGCAAAGTCATAAATTGCTCCTGTCTGGTGTATATGGTCACCTGCCTTATCGTCTATCTGTATTTCATAACCCTCTCTTATTGCATTATTTGGATTATCATCAGGATCAGGGAAGCGCACAAATACTCCAGAATTATCATCCTCAGCCGCTACTTTCCATTCTAGTTTGAGTATAAAATTCTTGTATTCCTTTTCTGAATACCATAACAATCCCATTCCTCCTTCTGACTGAAGAGCGGCATCTGATTCTACTATAACAAATCTCCCGTCTCCTGCCATTTTCCAACCATTCAAAGTCTCACCATCCAATATTGGTGTAAAACTGCTATTACCATTACTAGCAACAGAAGACCTATTTTTATTATACACCATGTTATTTTGCTGTTCACTCATACTATTAGAATGGTCTTTATCAGTTAGAGTTTTGACAGTATCAGTTATCTGCTCCTCTGATGTATCTATTGATATT
>JBPCNB010000616.1:0-3233 GCA_051001675.1 Nitrososphaeraceae archaeon
GTCTAGTCAGACTACTGTTTACACTGATGAATCCGAAACCAATACTCATTATCTCGACTAAAGCCGTGTATAAGTGAATGCAATACTCCCAGCTGTCAAAGTTGTAATAGTAGTAGCGCTAATTTGACAGCTGTACTAGGTTTGGCATCGCCACAAATAATATCACATCGTAACTTGCTCAAGATATTCAATCAATTTCTCCAATATTGTTTTGTATGCTTTGGGTCTTTATTTAGACGAGGCGAATGGCTTTAATACTCAACAAGATGAGATATGGCTTATAGTGCCGCAGAAGGCTATTTCTGTTGGTCTGCAAATCTAACGATAGAAAATAATGAACTATATGATCTCACAAGGAACTTAATTCTATTCTACCTCATTCTGACTCACCAAATAACGGAGTATCTAAAGTAGGCTCGTCTTGCCCTCCTCCATCTGTCTCAGTTGAATCTTCGGTAGTGGATACTGTATCCGAACCTGTAGCTCCTCCTGTGACATTTATACTGTGCCATTCTGATACGGGAGACCCCTCACCAAAGCATGATATCTTGGCAGTCAGTTCATTTACTCCTTCCTTGATTAATTGATAGTCTTCCGAGTATGTGAAGGTCCACCTGGAAAAGTCATCGTCCCCTCCTCCACCAACATCAATTGCTGTGACATTTCTCATAGGAGTAATATCATTTAAGTCTGCGTACACCTGGCAGTCACTTTCTTGATCATCAGAAGACACCCCTTCTATCGTTAATTCGCCAACAGGAACTCCCTCTCCTTCTTGTAGCGAAGTAATCTCGATAGTGGGGGGAGGAATATTGGAAGCACTAGAGGCAGATTGAAGACTATCCGTATCAGGTGATTGTTCACTGCCAGAATCAGCTGTAATGTCGTCATCATCTTCTTCTGTAGGAAGTGATGGTATTGCAGGTATTTGAGCAAATACTGCTCTAGTATCAACTGACATAACTGATAGTAGTAGTAGTAGTAGTACTATGGCTAAGAAGCCAGTGATCACCGATGGATGGGAAAGTTTTTGGGCATAAATTGGTGAATTTTCCAATTTTAAGTTAGATGACATTTGAAAACACTATTCATGAAGTGATATTAATAGCATTTGTCAATATAGTTTACAATAGTTGTTAAGAAGTGATGGTCCAATGGATCTAGATACCTCAGGCCAGACTTTCTAATAGGTTCGGACAGTTTAATAGTCTAGAAAAGCAATGCTTACATGATGCTTTCGTGAGGTAAGTTGACATTGGCTGGACTTGAAGCGGTTGAAAGAGAACCTCGTGCTGGGGCATCGTATTTATCAAGACAATCAACTGAAGCAGTTGATTGATTATAAATTCTACGAATCAAAGCTAGCTGCCCTTATCATTGCCATGGAACACATATTATTGTATTTTTGCTAGATTCGTTTCGTGTTGAGATTTGAAAGCTTGATTATGTTACTGCTGTTTGGTTCCAATAACATTATAAGAAGAAGAACTAATAATAGAAATAAAAAGGTTAAATATCTTATTAACGTTTTTATTTAAATTAATGAATATAACGAGAACCTTTGCCTTACTTATTCTATTATTCCTGCCTTTAGTATCCTTTCCTAGTTCATTTGCAGACCACGGAGAAGAAGTTATTTTAACCTTGGACTATGCGCATTTTTTGCCGGTTTTAGTTAATGAAAGTAGCAATCTCACAGGCCAACAGGTTAAGGTACTAGTAAATTATACTACCCCCGACGCCTCAGTTTTAAATGAAACGATAAATGCGGTTATGAAAGTCTACACATCTAATAAGACATTGATAAAGACATCTTCCTTTCCAATAGGGTTTATTGCTAGTAGTTCTGATGCTCAGCAGCTCGCCACAACTCTGAATGGCGAATTACGAAATGTAACTGCTGTAGTACAGTTTACTGATGCAGCAAAGATAGTACCATTTTCTAATCCTGTGATAGTAAACTTGAACTTTGGAAGCAAAATAGAAAAGTAGAATAAAATTACACCTGAGTCTTTATAATAACTCCTCAGATATTTTCTTGTGTGTGAAGTTTTCACATTCGGCACTCAAGGTAACTCCTAAACTACTACGTGCCTAAATGTCATAGATTATTTCTTTAGCTCATTCTTGTCACAACTGTGTTGAATTGCCAAATGAAGGGGCAATGTCTTCTAAACTTAGGAAGATTGGCTGCTCGCCATATTGTAATTATGTTGCGGACCTTGTCAAAAATGAACCCTGCGGTTATCAGAGTTTTAAACAAGATTGTGTATAGGGTTAATTTTAGTAACAAGACTAGGTCTATTAAAGGTGGACAGTTCCGATTATTCTCTGCTAATTTTAGATCTTTGATTGAACCATGCAGGGCTGTAGAATAAGGTAGCAATAGCGGATATCAAATTGAGATTTCGAGATCTAATATTAGTCGTAATTTGAAAATAAGAAATTTTAGTTAGCTATCTCTTATTATCATTATTTTTAAAGGCTCATTAATGATTTTTACACTCTTTTTTTTATTCTAATGATAAAACGTTTGTGCATTAAATGCGTGTGAGTTGCCCATGATATAATTTTTAAGCCAGATATAACAAGGATTTTTGATAGTAAATTTATCCGCCTCGCCTTTCCATTAACTCTTTGTCCTCCTCTTTGATCCTTTTAATTTCATAAATAATTAGTGCGGTGCTCGCTATAGTGATGATCCAACCAGCAGTTCCAACTATAGTATATTGCTCATACCTATGAATTACAATAGCAATACTTGCAATTCCTGCCCCAACCCACCATATTATAATCACAATCTGAAGGCTTGCGCGGAACATTTTTCTGAATTATCCTCGGATATCCTCCTCAAAGCCTTTCATGTATCTTAAAACTTTGCCGCACCTACAACATTTATTGTATTCACTAAAATCAAAATCGTCGTACATTCTAAAAGAAAATGATTCCTTGTGGTCGCAAAATATTCGTCGAAATGTCTGGATAACCATTGTCTATTATAAGACGATGTAGGTAAAAATCCTTTCCTGTGAGTTCAAGCTTTCAAAGAACTAGTCGATAATGTTTATAGTGCCGTCGGTGAGATTTGAGCTCACGACAGCTCGGTATTCAGCTTCACCCCATGATACATTAGGTCGAGTGCTCTCCCAGGCTGAGCTACGACGGCACTATCTAACTTAGCTGAATAAATCATATATAATCTTGTCTTGACATAATGCTGATAACTGTAGGCC
>JBPCNB010000617.1:0-1065 GCA_051001675.1 Nitrososphaeraceae archaeon
CCATCATATTCAAACACTCCTACCATGTTGTTGAGAGACGACAAGATTAACTAGATGATTTGGTTTGTTTATATTTTACACTTAAAGTTAGAATATATTTGTCAGAAAATAATGAAGAGAATGGACAAGAAAAAATAGGTCTGATTTGGTCTAATTACTATCATCTTTTTATTGCATGGACTACAGAAAATTCGATATTATGCAAAAATAAAAAAGAAAAGAAAAGAAAAAGTTCCTTTGTCTAATTATTGTCTTCTTCCCACTGGATATGTCGACTGAACAGTAGACATTCCTATCGTGGCAAAATCGTTTGTCGCCTGATGAATATTCTTTGCAGCAGTTACACCTATTCTAGAAAACTCTCTTACATTATTTCTTGCTTGTTGGAATGATGTATTGATTAGTTCTGCATTTGCAAATACTGTCTTATTTGCTAGTCGTCCTGCTGTAACGAAATTATCAACCATGTTTGATAGGGTATTGCCATATACTTCTGCACTTGATTGTGAAAACATTGCCGGATAAGCGGGGGTTCTATTTGAAACGTTCTCTACATATGGGGTCCATATGGATTGATTAAACGAATTGAAAATTTCTTTTTGTGATTCAATGTAGTTGTCTGCGATATCCCTTGTAGTCTCAATTGCTGTTTCTTGTAAACTTGTTATTTGTTCGGCGTAGTCCGAAATGTCTTTTTTTGCTTCATTAATAGTCTTTTTGACATTATCTCTGGTCTGATCGAATGACTTGTTTATCGCTTCTTGCTGATCTCTTTGCATCTGCGATAGACTTGTGTTGGAAGATTCTTGTTCTCTTTTGGACATATTATCTTCTTTACCTTTTAGCATATTTATATCTTACCATTGAATGGTTTTTTATACCACAACTGACCAGCCACGGGTTTTTACTTCCTGACTAGCAATATAATTAGCCCCAACTAAATTCATATCCGAAAGAAGCGACAGCACCATACCTTAATCCTAATATAGGAACTTTTTGGAGTTAATTACAATATTTGGTATCACTTGAGGATTATTCAGAATAAAAGACAGAGGTCATATACGG
>JBPCNB010000618.1:0-2558 GCA_051001675.1 Nitrososphaeraceae archaeon
CTTCATGAGAATGTCTTTGATTTGGTGATTGTCTATCAGAGTATCGATAAGTTGTCCTAGTTCCCGTTCTGGAAGGCCAGACTTAACAGAAGCAGACATTTCAATTGATTCTATCGCATTTAGCTTCCAATGGTAAGTACGTGCTTTACCTATTGTCAATTGGCAATCGTAGACTACCTTTCCTAACAGAGTAAGGAAATACTTTCCTTTATGTCTTTTAATCAAGCCAGCATTTAACAAACGAGAAAGTCTAGAGTAGTATTGCTTTGTGGTTACATTAATTTCTTTTAATGGGATGAATTTATCTCCATTAGAAACAGCAATGCTGTTGAAAACTGTCAGTGCCTTATCATGAGATCTTCTTTAAGATGGAAGTTATCGATGATATCGTCGTATTGCTATTTTCCATATCAGAACAGGCGTTTATATACAGTATTCTATTAAGGGGTTATTAGCCAAACAGATCCTATAAAAGCCATTATTGGGCTAAATTTGTCTTAGTCCCACTCCATGTCCTAATTCCCACTGCATGGGAACTTAAAATGAACCTGATAAGTTATGTTGCCTTTCGTGTTCTCTTATTAGCTTTTCCTTTCCTGAAGAAAAACTTAGACCTGTTAATCGGATGACTCCCGAATAAAATGAATATAGAAAAACTGCTAATACGTTCTCTAGCGTCATGTACCTAACTATGTCAAGAATAATGGTCGCCCTACTTCAGAATTTAAATTAAGGCGATAAGCCCATTCCTATGGACTTTGTGATTGGCCGGAACTATTTGTAGTCCTTGTGCCTGTCAATGCTTGGAAAAAGGGCTCAAATTCAGCCGATGAAGGTCTGACTACCCCAAGCTGCGCCAGAAATGTGAGATCATCCCGAATTGCCTTATGCTCTATAATTTTTCCATCTTCACCGATACGATGTATGTGGACTGCTTCGTAAGAAATGTTGTTCCCTGTCGGTGGAAGCATGAAGAAATTGCCTGTGTTTGTGCCAGTCACATTTAATACGGAAATGACCGTATCGCCTTGAGCAATAGTTTCCTGCTCTTCGTGACGGAGATTAGGAAAAGCAATACGTAGGTTCTCAACAGTATCCATAAACTCTTCAGGTCCCCGGAGCTGTCCTCTAACTGGATCTACCTGTGACTCGTGATTGAAATATTGTAGACTTATGAATTCAGAAACATTACTGACATTCCCAGTGTTAAAAGCCTCTGCAACCCGTCTTACAGTATTATTATTATTCTCTTCTGTCGATTGTCCTAATACGTCGTTCAATTTAACCGTTGAAGCATTATCACTTATCAAAGAGAAACTGAAGGTTTCAATTACAGACAGATACTTTTACGTTATTAAGAAGAACATAGTAGACGCCGCAGGGTAGCAAGTTAACTATCTAATGCAGAATAGAAACGCATACCTTTCGGAATATTTCGAAAGGATAGCAGAGCAACGGAAGTTTCAAAGAGAAGTTTGGAAGTTGTATTATCAAGCAAAAGCGGATAACGACAGAAATATGCAGTTATCATGTATAAAGCAACTACAGGATATTTCAGTATATCTAACGAACATATACAATTTACTACCTAATATCACAGGTTTGCATTTTGAGTCTGAAGAAGAAGAATACCAACACCAATATGGAAAACACATAAACGGATATTCGAAAGACTGTAAAGTTTGTGTCGAAGGCAAGAATTACGAAGACGGAGAAGACAGCGACGAAGCGAAATTCTAGGAAATGAAGAAGACGAATTAGTAAAAGAAAGGGACCGTTCTGGGAATGGGTTCACTTTAAAGCGTTATACTCAACCAATTCATGATTGGACTAGAACAGAACAGACCTCGTTACTACCCCCGGAGGTCTTCTACCCCTTCGGGTTCTAATTTTAACTGCTACAAAATAATTATGATCGACAAAACTATCGTTAGAGCAACTCGATGAGCAAGTTGCACCAATTGAGGTTAAGGTCTAATGAAGCAAGAAGAGTGTGGTTATGAATATCTTACATGTGTAAAAATAAAGTACCCAAACCTAAAAACGTATAATATATACACATAAACGAGCTTACGAGAACATAAGTAAACTTCTAGTTGCCTCACTTTTGGATAAAATAAAAAGGAAAAGGAGTTGGGTTGGTTGGATGAAAGTCAGTGTGTTGTTGCTAATTTTGTAGTGCAAGCACTCCGTCCAATACACCGACGTCTAATGTTCCACAGACCTGAGCTTCTAAGAAAGAAGCGCTGTCAATGTCGTTATCTGCACAGTTAATGTTCGTTGATGCATCGCTTCCAGAGTTCTTTTGCTTTATGCTCTGCTCTGTCTTTGTTTCTGAACTGTCTCCATAGTCTCCGCCGGCATATGCTGCCATTGGCGTTGTTGCGAATACTCCAGCAACCAAAACGGCAGCTAACGCTGCGATTGTTAACATTTTACTATTCATAGTACATATTCCTAAAAGGTTAGATTATATCTGAATTGGGAAGGATAACGCTAGAGAAGATAGGGTGATTTATTCTAGTGCCTTTCATTATTATTTACTGTACGGCTGTAAC
>JBPCNB010000619.1:0-1922 GCA_051001675.1 Nitrososphaeraceae archaeon
AAGATAGACCTCATCTCATTTCGAGATTTCAAAGTGTGATATCTAAAACGTAGGTCTCACACCGAATACACTCGTACATTAGACACATAAATTAATAAACTTTCAACTATCCGTAGTTCTTATAAACCGCCGGAAGGTGACAATGCTTGTGGTACCTGAATAACCTAATTTTTTAGATTCTCAGACATTGATTTAAAATTAGAAAATATAATCGATTTAGCAATTTGCAAGTTTCCAACAGTTAGGAGCAGGTTGGACAATCATGTGAAAAAGGAATCATAGCCATTTGATAAGTGCCATTCCGGTTTGTCGTTAATGCATTTACTATCATGTCAGATCACGATAGTAAAGTAAAGATACTGAGAGTTACCATGCCTATTGCCACAGTAACGATGGTAAATGGAAGGCCTATTTTGAACCACGCAAACCTGTCAAACACCTTGGCGAACCTGCCCAATCCACTTCACAATTTAACGGCTTCTCAGAAATCCGCAGACCTGCAAGGGCCTTTAGGACGCTAGCAACCATCCTTTTCGTAAAGCTAATAGAGGCAGCCAGAACTAATCTCAATAAATAACGCTAAAGTGATCACAGATTAAAAGCAACATCTCTGTACTTTTCTCTGTTATACACTAAATGAAAATTATCACATGTGATTCCTGCTGTTGCAACCCTTAAGTTGATTTCATTTTAGGTGTTATCAGTGCAGTGGGATTTAAAGTCGCTATTAGTGTTTTTCGTGATTCATGATGGTTATCAGAGCTGCACTTTTCGCGGCGAATTCCGCTTTCTTCTCAAACTGGTCATCAGTTCCTATAATAATTACATCTCCATCATTAGGATGCAAAGTCTCTGTCAATTGTTTAGACAACTGATATTCATTCTGCAGTGCGTCAAAGTCAGTTTGGGGAATGAGAAATTTGTTGTCTCTGAACAGAAGAGTAGTAGCTCCAGATGCTCCCATTTTGATTGCTGCATCTCTTTGTTCGATTCCTGATTTGATAGTAGAACCCATCTGTTTTACAAGAACAGCGTAGTTATATTTTCCCAAGGTTATTCTACATTTGTCTAGTCTAGTTTCAGTTGGAATCGAAGATAAGAGCTGATGAAAGAAAGTATTTCCCTTCCTACTCATCTTTGTTCCTGCATTGGTAGACTCTATAAGGTTCTGCATCTTTAAATGTTTCATGAGTGTTCTGATAGCTCCCTCTCCAAGTTCCAATTCATTACAGAGCATCTCTCGACTAACGTGTCCGTGTTTCTCTATAAGCTGTAATATCTTGAATACATGTACCGTGTCAAATGATAGTACTCTACTTGGTGCGTAGTTGTTTGCAACACGTTGGAGTGTTTTGACATAGGTGTGCATTAATCATCAAATGTGCATTGTACAAATTTATATTTACTTGGTTATTACTTCTGAATTTACATTAATGCGGTTGGATAAACCATCCATTACTTTATATACCAGAATATTTTTTACATGTAAAGATGTCTACCATTAAACAAATAGCCAAGCAAGTACCACGCGTTCCACGCATAGCCGTTGGAATTCTGGTTGCAATTTTATTATTTACAATGTTCATGGTGGGATTTGATCAAGGTCATTTATTCAGCATGGTTCAAGGAAAGTCAGCTTTTGATAATATGTGGATGCACGAATTCTATCACGACATGAGACATGCTTCTGGTTTCCCATGTCATTAACCTTCCAACAACATTCCCAATAAAGTGACCACAATGAACATAATAACTCTCCTTGCAGTTACAATATTTTCTGGTGCGATTTCGGGTGCTATTCTAGCAATAATTAATCTCGGTCTAGTTGAGCCATACATTGACAGTGCGATAGCTCTAGAAACACAACGTAAGATTTCATCAGGAGAGAATGTAGACATGGCTGAATGAGTACACTATAGAAC
>JBPCNB010000620.1:0-17180 GCA_051001675.1 Nitrososphaeraceae archaeon
CGACCAAGTAGTGGCGGTTGCAGAGAAAAATGGCAACAAGCTGCAGCTAAAAATGTATCATAAATGGCCTGTCAGAAAGCCTCGTCCTTATGCAGAGAGATACGATCCTTCAGTTCCCTTAATAACGGGCCAGCGAATCATCGACACTTATTTTCCCATTGCAAAAGGAGGAACGGGTGCTATTCCTGGGGGATTTGGAACAGGAAAGACAGTCACGTTGCATCAAATAGCAAAATGGGCTGACTCAAAGGTAGTGGTTTACATTGGCTGCGGGGAACGTGGTAATGAAATGACAGAGGTGCTTGTCGAGTTCCCGCATTTGATAGATCCTAGGTCGGGCAGACCGCTAATGGAACGAACGGTTCTTGTAGCAAATACAAGCAATATGCCTGTAGCGGCAAGGGAAGCCTCGATATATACAGGGGTTACTATTGCAGAATACTACAGGGATATGGGCTTTGATGTCGTCCTTGTAGCAGATTCCACAAGTCGGTGGGCCGAAGCTCTAAGGGAAATGTCTGGTCGTCTAGAAGAGATGCCTGCTGAAGAGGGTTATCCCTCATATCTTGCCTCGAGACTTGCCGAATTCTATGAGCGTGCAGGCCGGGTCAGGGCAATGGGCTCCCCAGAGAGATCGGGCTCAGTAACCATTGTAGGAGCAGTATCGCCTTCAGGAGCAGACTTTACCGAACCTGTTACAACACATACCATCAGGTTTATCAAAACTTTTTGGGCTCTTGATACTAGGCTTGCATATTCGAGGCATTATCCATCTATAAATTGGATGCAGTCATACTCGGGATATCTTGAAGATGTCTCAAAATGGTGGAAGGAAAATGTTAGTGCAGAATGGTACAATTTGAGGGCTGAATCATATCACATTCTTCAGAGAGAAGACACATTGAAAGAGATAGTTAGACTCCTCGGTCCGGAGGCTCTACCTGATGAAGAAAAATTAGTTCTCGAAGTTGCACGCATGATCAAGATAGGGATCCTTCAACAAAATTCGTTTGATAAAGTAGATACATATTGTAGCCCCCAAAAGCAACTGAAACAAGTAAAGCTAATGGTACAATTTTATAAGAACGCACAAAAAGCCCTAAAAGAGGGAGGCTCGCTGATGGATATCAGAGCTATGCCCATACTAACCTCTCTCCTAAAAGCAAAATTTGAGATTACGGATGAAGAGATTTCAAAATTGGATATGCTAGAAAAGGAGATGGCCGAACAATTTAGCAAACTTGGCCACCCAGAGGAGGTAAAAGTAGTTGTCTGAGACTGCAGCCGGTATAGAATATACCAAAGTAGCTGAAATAAAAGGACCTCTTATGATTATCGACGGGATAACACGAGCCTCCTTTGATGAGCTGGTAGAAATTGAGACTCCAGACAAAGAAAGACGGCTCGGCAGGGTTCTAGAAGTAGGTTATGGTAAGGCAGTAGTTCAAGTATTTGAGGGAACAACAGGGCTGGCGATAACTGGGACAAAGGCAAAATTCCTTGGGAAAACCATGGAATTACCTGTTTCGCAGGAGCTTCTTGGTCGGGTATTTGATGGACTAGGCAGGCCTAATGACGGCTTACCTGAACCAGTTGCAGACAAGTTTGTTGACGTGAGCGGGGAACCTATGAATCCAGAAAGAAGAGAGTACCCCACGTCTTTCATACAAACTGGGGTTTCAGTGATTGATGGGATGTTAACCCTAGTTAGGGGCCAAAAGCTTCCTATTTTTTCGGGTTCGGGAATGCCTCATAATATCCTAGCCGCGCAGATTGCTAGGCAGGCGGCGGTGGTAGGTACGAAAGAAGATTTTGCTGTAGTCTTCGCGGCAATAGGAGTCCAATATTCTGATGCCCAATATTTTAAGCGTAGTTTAGAAGAATCGGGTGCTCTGAGACGCAGTGTCTTGTTCCTTAATCTGGCCGACGATCCTGCTATCGAGAGAATCATAACTCCCAGAGTAGCATTAACCGTAGCAGAGTATTTGGCCTTTGAGTTAGGAATGCATGTGTTGGCAATTTTAACTGACATGACAAATTATGCCGAAGCATTGAGAGAGATTAGTGCCGCCAGGGAGGAGGTCCCCGGAAGGAAAGGCTATCCTGGTTACCTATACACAGATCTTGCCAATAATTATGAACGGGCTGGTAGAGTAAAAGGAAAGAATGGAAGCGTCACCCAGGTGCCTATTTTGTCAATGCCAGCCGACGACATTACTCACCCGATTCCCGACTTGACCGGTTATATAACAGAAGGTCAAATAGTCCTGGGGCGTGACTTATTTCGAAAGGGCATATATCCCCCGGTTAACGTGCTTATGTCACTTTCGAGGTTGATGAAGGATGGGGTAGGTGAAGGGAAGACAAGAGCTGACCATATGGAAGTCGGAAACCAAATGTATGATGCATACTCCAGGGCTCAAGAAGTTAGAGCACTTGCAGAAATTGTGGGTAAAGCCGGTCTGACCGGCGTTGATCTCAAATATTTAGACGCTGGCGATATGTTTGAAGACCACTTTTTAAGACAAGGTAATGACGAAAACAGAACATTAGACGAGACTCTTAGTAGAGCATGGGAAGTTTTGTCTACACTTCCAGAAGGGGAATTAACCAAGATCAAAGATAAGAATGTAAGGCAATATTATAAGGGAAATAAGTAACGGCATGTCGTTTGGAAGAAAAGTCATTGCTACAAAAATTGAGCTGATAAAAATTCGTCGCTCTGTACAGGTGGCAAGGATGGTGCATAAAATTCTCGACGACAAACGAGAAGTTTTGCTAAAGAAAATAGATGAGATGATTGAAGAGGCAAATAAAGCTCGAGGCGATATATGGTCACCATTAGGAGAAATCTATACCTCTGTCTACAATGCATACATGTCGCTAGGAACAACGACTTTGGAATCCGTCGCCGATTCCACCCCAAGTATTATGGAAGTTGATGTAAACGTTAGGAGAGTTGTTGACGTAAAAATTCCTACTCTCGAGGTAAAAAACAAGAAGGGGGGACAAGACTTGTCGTACGGCTTCCTAGAAACTAACGCGTCAGTAGACAAGGCAGCTAGACTCATAAAGAATATGCTTCCTCAAGTTTGTAAAGCAGCCGAGTATGAAAATGCCATTTTTAGCCTAGCAAAGGAGCTTCAAAGAACCCAGAAACTTCTCAATGCTTTAGAATATGTTATTATTCCACAATATGATGGTGCAATATCATTCATCCGGGCGACCCTCGAAGAACGAGAGCGGGAAGAATTTGTCAGATTAAAAAAAGTAAAAGTGGCTCTAGAAAAGAAGAAGGCAATGGCTTAGGATATGAGATATCGCATAATTTAACCCACGATCTAAAAGAAATGCAAGTGGATGCGACAATAAAGACGAAGTTAGGATAGTATGGACACAATCCAACATATAGGAGACAAGGACAGTAAGTGCAGCAACTCCTAGAGAACCGTCGTGATCACCGACTTTTGGTGACGACTACGGGGTTTACCTCGACTCAAACATCTCCGGAACGCAGTTATCATTAAATATGGCATTTTGTCTCGAAAGTTTATGAAAACCGAACGGAACCGAATCTCTGCGAGTAGTTCTTTTGCAGTTATCATCGCTAGCTTTATTTTCGCTGGAATGTGTTTAATATTAAGCCAGCCCACTGTTCCAGCCTTTGCTCAGGAAGCAGCCGCTGGTCCAGAAGCGGATGCATCGTCAAAGCTCATAGGTGCCGGAATGGCGTTTGGTCTCGCTGCCTTAGGAGCAGGTATTGGTCTTGGCTTCGTGGGGGCTGCAGGGCTTGCTGCGATTAGTGATAATCCGAAAATGCAATCAAAAGTATTTATTATTGTAGGTATGGTCGAGTCAATAGCCATCTATGGTATAGTTATGATGTTTATTATCTTAGGTCAGTGATATAAGGGAGAACATCGTCGAGACCGATCCAACTGTTCTCTTTTTTTTGTACTGGATTGTAGACGATAGTCCCTTCGTATACAAGTTGATTAAACATAGCATGATTCCGAAACCGTAATGTGTGATGCAATAAAGTAAGCGCAAGATATTAAAGGCATTGAAGATAGACAAAGCATTGTTAAATGGGACTAGCGAAATTAGTTAAAGCCTCTGTTGTCTTTCCCAGGATCGAAACCCAGCAGGCTGTAAGCAAGCTAGCAGAACTCGAATGGTTTCATTCTTTTGAGAATAATTCTGAATTCTCCAATACTTATTACGATGATCTCCTACTAAATGCACAAAGATTATTCCAAGAGATTGATGATATTGTACGAACATTAGGGATACCGCTTGAGACTGGAGTAATGGCAACCATGTTCAAGGGAGCCCCTAAAGAAAAGACTAACTATGTCATTGAAAATATCCAGAGTTTTATAGTTGAGTTAGAGGATAAGAGTAATCTTCTTTTGGAAGAGCCAAAAAAATTATTGTACCAACAGACAAAATTGTTAAAAGAACTTGAAGAATACAAGAACATCGAAGCTGCACTTCATATGGCCGCTAATCTAGACATTGATATTTCTCTTTTCAAAAGCCTCAGGTTATTTTTTGCTGGCATTTTTGTTATCAATTCTTCTGATGAGCCTGAAATTGTGAAAAGTCTCGGGGATATTTTTGTTAATACCCAAAAACTCAATGAGAATAAATCAGCATTAATAATTTTCTGCTCAGTAGAGGATTCCGAACGAGTAACAAAGATCCTTCGAAGCTTTGGTGTACACCCTCTTAATATTCCCTCGAGTATGCCTCAGAATCCCAAAACTGCCTATAGAGAAGCCCAAACTATAATCAAGGACTTGGACTCAAAGCTAACTGAAATAAACAAGCTTATCGAAAAGACCAGGCATTCCATTTTGACCAAGATACTATCATTGCATGAGGCTTCCAAGGCCGCAAAAGATGTGTTAGAGATCACACGAAAGCCTCCTGGAACCCGGCACTTCGCAATTATTCAAGGCTTTATTCCTGTCACAATGCAAGGTAAGTTTAAGGACTTAACAAAAGAGTATGTGTGCGTCGTTGAACAAGCCGATTCTGTAGGGAATCATAACTCGGAGATAGCAAATGAAAGATTACCTTCTCTTCTTACGAATAAACGATATACCCGCACATTTGAAGTTATAACAGAAACCCAAGGATTGCCACGGTACGGTGAAGTTGATCCGACTCCAATCATTGCTTTTGTTTGGCCTCTTTTTTACGGTTTAATGTTTGCAGACTTTGGGCATGGTATTTTACTTTTTGGCCTTGGAATGCTTCTAAGGCATAGAGGAAATGGTTCTATACGGACATGGGGAACATTAATAGCAGCGAGTGGGGCTGCCGCTGCAATTGGAGGATTGGGAACAGGTGAGTTATTTGGCTTTCATTTTCAGAGTATTGCCATATTAAGCCCGTTGGTAGATGCGTTGCCATTCATAGGAGCGTTGAGTGTGTCTGAACTTACATTTGAAGAGGTGACTAAAATACTGGAGATATCAATAGCCATAGGAATTGTCCACCTTTTATTGGCATTTTTCCTAAGACTTCGAGCTGACATTAAAGAACGGAACAAGTTACTCATATGGACGAAGGATATTCCAACAATCTTGCAGTATTTCGCAGTGGTGGCTATCATACTGGCGGCGATCGGTTCAGGGTATGATATAATAGGAATGTTTGGCATTACAGGTGTAACTCATACTGAACCTGTACCATGGTTAACATTTCTCTTCGGTGATTGGGTAACTGTCGACGTGGTAGCTAAGGTGGCGCCTCTTGTAATAATTGGAAGCGTCATAATAATGATTATCGGCGGAATGAAAGAAGAGGAGCACGCGCGCAAGCATGGACAGGATGAAGGTGGTGGCATGGTGGGGATTATCGTTGAGGTTATTATGGTAAGAATAATTGAGATGCTCTCCAATACAATAAGTTATTCTAGACTTGGCATTATGTTGTTAGTACATGCTGCGTTACTAGTAACTGTAAATGATTCTTTCGCGCATGGAGGTGGCTATGCTGTGTTGATTGGGGGGAATATTGGAGTCATGATGATTGAAGGTTTAATCGTGTATATCCAGACAATCAGGTTGCACCTATATGAATGGTTTCCTAAATGGTATATTGGAGATGGACAAGAATTTAAAAAGATTGTTCCAAAGATGCTTTATTCAAACTTTATCTGGAAGGAAAATCTTGATTCGCAGCCCAAAATTAAAAAGAAAAGAACAGCTGACTTAAAACAAATCGCTCAATAGAGGCAATATGGTCCTGGCTATGGATCGTATAAATATGCCTCGTGTTGGGTAATGCCATCCCTTCCAACCTGAAACTCATACCTCGGAACTCATTCTGGTCTGACTAAATTCGATATGATGTCGTCGGTAGGAACCTTCTGTTCAACCCCTGAAGTGATAGCAGATAAATTCTGTATCTCGATCTTCAATAGCATCAAGGCTGAAAGCATTATCGAAACGGTAAACATGGTCCTGAAGGAACTGATTATTCTTCTTAAGCCTATTGCCTCGAATCCTGATTCAAGCTGCATGATCGCGTCGATATCGTTCTTTGCTGCCTGCGGAATGATTTCCTTATACACTGTAGCTGAAAGTTCTCCTATCGCCTCGGAGATCTTTTCGTAATTGATCATCTTCAGCAGTGTATCCCTTGTGACTTTAGGAGTTGTGGTTACGATCAAATCATTTATTTCTGTTGCACTCAAATTCCAGTATTTTCCTCTGAGAACGGCAAGAACATTGTAAGAATCTATATCAGTCGCTACAATTTTCTTCGTGTCCGGTGACTGTGCTTCTGTAACCATAGCTCTGTCTAGAGATTTGTAAAAGACATGGTCAAGATATGTGTCAAAGAGTCGTAGGTCTCCTCTTTCCTTATAGGCAGCAGCGGCTTTGGCTGCATCCTCTACAAATTCGCTTCCAGCCAAAGCAGACACGGCCTCGTCGAGATCCTTTGCGACAAGGGCTTTGACCACAAGGTCTCGTCTGCCTACAAGCTCTTCAGCTCGAAGGTTTATACGAGGAAGTAATTCCTCGTACGACTTATTAAGAGCCTTACCTTTTAGAACTAATTTCAGGTTCCACGTGATATATCTTACAAAATATGCATTCAAAATTCCACCTCCTCCTACAATGTTCACTAGCTTCGCGTGTGTGTTTACTAGGTATTCCCTCAGTGCTCCCTCCACTCTTTCTGCGGTATATGGTTTGGTAAGTTTTGCAAATGCGTCTAGATAAATTGTATTTTTCATCCTAGTTACTAATTCTTCGAGGTCACGAGACTCTGCTAGGGTTTGAAGTTCATTCTTAGTGAGCATTCGTCCTCTTAATCCATGAGAGAGCACGGTACCATAGATTTTGCTCGGCATACTGACCTTACTCATACAGTACTCATGTGTTCAGCTAGATTTTATTTGTATTGCTGACGAAAATCCTACCCTAACGTCGATTAAAGAATCACTTGGGTGGCAAACATGCAGCGAAAATAGGAAAAAAAGAAATTGGACTTGAATTGTTTTTGCTGTAATGTGCCCGAATTCTAATCCTAGTCAAACAAAGACAACAGGACTTCAGACGTCCTCGGCGCTAGAGCAAGCAAGATAAAATGAGTCGCAAATCCCGTCACGCCGCCAACCAATATGTTGTTTGTCCAATGCAATAAGCTAAGGAAAACCGCCAACGAAGGAAGCGACAGAATCAGGGCAAGCGCAGTGCTAACCCACACAGATTTTATTACGTCGTCTGGTGCTGTATCGTCATTTGTCCGTTGAGCATTAAAAATCAACTTGGAGCCCTGGGATGAATTGTTCGTCAAATATCTACAACATGATCTCTACGATATTCAATTTAAACATTAGTTATATAGATATTATTGATAATAAAATTAAAACGATTGGAAAATTTATATTTGATATTAGTTAACGAAAGTTTTGGTTACGCTGGTGAGATTTAAGTCAAAAAGTATAGTGCTTGATTAAGTTTGGAATGCAAACGGAGGACAACCGAACAATCAAAACGTATCGGCTGTACTTTTCTTGCCGTGAATAATGCACTGAAATTAATGACTAAACGTCAACCCAAGTACCACCTTCTGCGTATCTTCTTTGCCAGATCTTTGATGCGTTAAGGGCGGCATACTTTTATATGGATTAGAAAGGGAACAAGGAGCATTCCAAAAAATGATAGAATCTGATCCTCCACCAACCAGTCCGCGAAAGATCAATAAAAGAAATATATTTGCTACAAGCACAATTTTGGCCCTAATAATTTCCTTACCTGCGATCGCAGTTACTTTGATATTGCACTATGTTATTAAAACCGACCTAATTCTAACGCTCACAGCCAGCTTAGTTGTCTTATTTCTAGCAATGGGTTTCAGCTACAAGATCTCAAAAAAACTTGCTCGATGCTAAGAGAAATGGATCAAATATCCTATTATTTTAATATACTTCAACTCTTGAAAGATAGCGTAGGACGAGGAGGATGCTTTGGATAAATTAGACAAAATATTTCATATGCAGAAAGATTTGGCTTCATTTATATCCTCTGCTAGATACCCCAAAACAAAAGAGGGAAGGGTATCGGTCCTTTGCACGGCTATTACACATGAAGCCCTTGAGCTTCAGCGGCTTACGAATTGGAAATGGTGGAAACGGGAAGTCGACTTTGACGAGAACAGCGCGCGGGAGGAGTTGATTGACATTTGGCACTTTGTTGTACAGGCATCTATCGAGCTTGATATCAGCCCGCAAGCCGTCCTCGACGAATATTTAAAGAAAAATAAAGTTAATAGAAAGAGACATCAGGACGGCTATTGAGTTTTGTCGACCCTCAAGGAGATAGATGTAAAGATGAGCATTCTTGGTCTGTTTTCGCCAGCACATCCTACCGATAAATATCAGTAATTCCTCTTGGTTCTATACTGAAATAGCTGCATTTGGATATGCTTGGTTGTAACAATGTGGCTTTGTACTCCAGCTTGTCTTGATCTACAATTTCAAGCTTCGCTCTGATGTGGGCGTAAAGTGATATTGACGAAGTCATAAATTCCCGCTCCGTAAACGAGTTGTTTCCCTGTACGTATCTTAACATATTAGTTACGACCACGGCGCAGTCAAAATTGATAGCCGTCAGACATAACGTGTGCATATGCTTCATTAGAGAAAGATGCATAGGGAATCCCTTCAACTCATTAGAAAAAAGAGACGATATATTATCCACAATTATCATTCTTGCCTTAAGTTCGTGAACTCTCCTAACAGCATTAAATTGATCAGAGGAATTGAAGACCCTGACGTAATAAATTTTATTTAAAATATCAGGACCGCGTTTGTAGCTAGCTATTTCTTTGATTCTTTCTGGTCTAAAGTTGCCAGTTGTATCTATGAACATGATTGTCTCCCCAGGACCAATTACCCTCGCGCAGTTGACACAAGCGGTAAAGCAAAGCTGTGATTTTCCTGTTCCGCTTTTTCCGAAAAAATCTGTCACGATACCCGATCTAATACCTCCTGCAAGCAGACTATCTAGCGACTTCGAGCCAGTACTCACAATCACTATATTCTTGCCGTACTAAATCTGGGAAATAAACCCACCGCTTACATTTAATTTAAAGCAAGCTTTTTATTGTAGCCGCGATGTCTTTCAACTGCAGTGAACAATTAAATTGTCTTCTTCGACGTCACATAATCAACCCAAAAGACCCCTTAGCACTCTACAGCGTGGCATAAATAGAAGAGTGGCAGTAAGGTTGAAAAACGAGATAGAATATCGCGGTAAAATGAGCAATGTCGATTCGTACATGAACTTAATTCTCGTGGATGCGGAGGAATTTAATGGATCAAACGTTATGGCAAATTATGGCAAAGTCGTGATAAGAGGTAATAACGTTTTGTTTATCAAATTAGAAAAAGAATTCTAACAGGTGCCTGGCGAGCGAGAGTGCAGATTCTACCTCAGTAGATAGAAAAATGGTTCGACGGTATCTCTTTACTTCTGAGAGTGTAACGGAAGGACATCCCGACAAGATATGTGATCAGATTTCAGATTCTATATTAGACGAATTTCTAAAGCAAGATCCGGATTCACGGGTTGCTGTAGAATCGATGACTACAACTGGACTCGTACTAGTGGCGGGGGAGGTCACGTCGATAGGTCGAACAGACATTCAGCAAATAGTCAGAAAGACGATAAGAGAAATTGGGTATGATAAGCCAGAATATGGATTTCACTGCGACAACTGTTCTGTCTTGGAATCACTTCATGAGCAGAGTCCAGATATATCCGTCGGCGTAACACCTAATGGAGTCAAAGAACAAGGTGCAGGAGATCAGGGCGTGATGTTTGGATATGCTACAGATGAGACAAAAGAGCTTATGCCTTTGCCAATTGCAATGGCCCACAAACTATCAATGAAATTGTCAGAGGTTAGACGGAATAAGAAGCTAGGATGGATACGGCCCGACGGTAAATCACAGGTGTCTGTAGTTTATGAGGATTTTAAACCCAAGAGGATTGATACCATCGTCATTTCGACTCAGCATTCACCGGAGATAGGTTTAGAACAGCTGAGGCAAGAAATCATCGAGAATGTCATAAAACCAGTTTGCAATGAGTGGATTGACAATAGCAGTAGCTTCCTTGTCAATCCTACAGGTAGATTCGTTATAGGTGGGCCGCCAGGGGATACTGGCTTGACGGGGAGAAAGGTTATCGCAGACACATACGGTGGCATGGGAAGACATGGAGGAGGAGCGTTTTCTGGAAAGGATCCATCGAAAGTAGACAGATCTGCTTGTTATATGGCAAGGTACATTGCCAAGAATATAGTAGCCTCTGGTCTAGCCGGCAAATGTGAGGTGCAGCTCGCCTACGCCATAGGGATCGCGGAACCTGTTTCAGTGATGGTTGATACTTTTGGAACATCCACAATCGCTGAAGACGTAATTGAAGAAAAGGTCAAGGATACTTTCGATATGAAACCGGCAGGGATCATCAAGACACTCGATTGAAAAAGGCCCATATATAAAAAAACAGCAGCCTACGGGCATTTTGGCAGAAATGAACCGACATTTACATGGGAAAAAACAGATAGAAAGGCTTCGTTAATCAGGTAGTTCCGTGCAGGACTTTGTCCGAGGCTTCACTGCTCTCTATTCCCAAATGAAATCTTCTATTAAAAAAATTTACCACGTTTGAGATGTCTCTTCTAATTAGCAGGTTTGCATTAGGATGGTCTCTTGTTACCGATTGAGGCCAATCTATAATCCAAGGACGATCGTCGGTATCTACCAAAATATTGTATTCACTAAGGTCACAATTAATAATGTTGTTCTCATAAGAAAGCATGACATCGTTTAAGATGTCAAATAGTGTTTGTCGTGGATTCCCTAATTTCTTGACTTGAACTAATCTCACACCATTAATCCTGCTCATTACTATAGCGTGAAACCCTCTGAAATAAGGAGTCGGTATCGTGATTCCTTTATTTTGCAACTGATGTAATATGTTGTATTCCTTCTCGGCTGCTCGAATGTTGGTCAGTAACCAACCATGGAAATGTTCATCTTTAGTAAACGACCTTTTTCGCCTTACCTGCCTAAAGCTAGTCCTGCCTATCCTGAAAAATTTGAGTGCCCTTAGTTGCGCGTTTTCAGTAATGGCCTCAAAAACGTCTGATTCCTTACCAACCCCAATTGCCCTTCCAAGACCTTCTACCATATTGCTGTCAACGAATTTTTTCAATGCTAACGCATCTAGACCTAACCTCAACAAGCATATTCCATTTAAACTATTAGAGATTAAATTGAACTCAGTTAATCTTTTAATTCTATATTCGACCATGTCTTTGTGCATCATTGAATAGCCAACGAGATGAGCGCGACTCAGGAACTTCTGGCGCGAAATTACGGAACTAAGGGCGCTTAGGACCCTGAAATCATCACTTTCTAAAAGTTTAACCAGCTTGGCAGCTGATTGGGCCGAGGACAAATGTATCAGTCAAAGCTCTTTTCTTTGTCTCTTTTTAATATGTTATCATCAATTAAACAGGCACAACATATACAAATAGTATGTCAAACGCTCCTTAGTAGGATTTGTTGCTAAATGGTAAAGTTGCAGTGGTTACCGGCTCTACAAAAGGAATCGGCCTGGCCATAGCTGAAGAATTCACAGAACACAATGGGGCAACTGTCATTGTTTGCTCAAGGGAGGAACGCAGTGCTAAGAAAACTGCAGCGCTACTCAACGGTAAAACAGACTCTGCGGGTGTTGACATTACGAGCGATTCAAGTATTGACAATTTTATGAAGAAGGTGCTGGCTAATCATCAACATATAGATATTCTCGTGAACAACGCCGGCTATCCTTTCGAAAGGAAAATCTGGTACAGGGCCTTACATGAGATTGATACAAGAGACCTGCAAAAAATATTGGAGGTTGATACTGTTGGATCTGTAAGGTTGACTAAGGAAGTGGTGAGAAGTATGTTAAACAACGATCGCGGGGGAGTCATAATCAACATATCTTCTACCCCTGCGATATCCGGTCACTTCGAAGGGGCTCCTTATACGCTGGCCAAAGCAGCTGTTGTGGGCCTGACCAAACACATAGCGCGTGAATATGGAAGCAAAAATATTCGCGCATACACTCTTATGCTAGGCAATATTGCAACAGAGGCTACCTATAATTCTATGACAGAAGAAGAAAGACAGAGAGGCGCGCAAGAATCAGCTATGAAAAGATGGGGAAAACCAGAGGAAGTCGCGAAGGTAGCAGCATGCATAGCAAGTGACCATTTTTCGTTTGTGACGGGCAATTCTATAGTTATTGACGGAGGCGCCTTAATGTCGTAAAAGGGCCAAATATGTGGTCAGTTTGACAAAATTGAACTCAAATGAGCTGAGCGAGCCCAGCAATGAAAATGAAGAGATGTACGAACCTGACGTTCTAGGGATAGCTGAAAGGGAGCAGGTACTCCCTCCTAATATTGAGGAAAAGAAGAGGAAGGGCAAACTTCGATCAGGATACACCACTGGGACTTGTGCGGCCGCTGCCACGAAAGCTTCGTTATTGAAAATGCTTACCGGGAAGGTTGTAGAAAACATCGAAGTCTCTTTACCCAAAGGCCGGAGCGCAAATCTGTTGATAGCGTGGACAAGGACAAATCAAGACCTATCTGTCACAACCTCTGTAATAAAGGACGCTGGGGATGACCCGGATGTCACCCATGGTGCGGAAATTTGTTCTACTGTTTCATTTCTCCCCTCCCAGGGGCAAGTTATCGTTGATGGGGGCAAGGGTGTTGGAAGAATAACAAAGCCGGGGCTGGGACTGGAATTAGGAAAGGCCGCTATCAATCCTGTTCCTTTCTCAATGATAACGCAGGTAGTAAAAGAGGTTGCAAAAGATCAACTTGATTCACATGGGTTTAAAGTGGTCATATCGGTTCCTAGAGGAGAAGAGATAGCAAAACAAACGGATAACCCACGTCTAGGTATAACTGGAGGGATTTCGATATTAGGGACCACCGGTATCGTTTTACCCTATTCTACAGCCTCCTTCGCAGCGTCAATTAGGCAGAGTATGGATGTGTCACTTGCCATGGGCACAGATACTGTAATACTGACAACTGGCGGACGGAGCGAAGATTATGTAAAAGTGTTTTTAGGTGAATCATTACCGGAACATGCCTTTATACAAATTGGTGATTTCATTGGGTATAGTATAAAACAATGCGTTGACAAAAATATCCGAAAAGCAATTGTTGCAGGTTTTATCGGAAAATTGACAAAAATGGCAATGGGGGTAAAACAAACCCATGTAAGGGGATCACACGTAGATATGGAATTCATGGCAAAGGTTGCTTCTGAATGTTCCTCGCCGACGATGGTTATAGAAGAAATAAAAAAGGCCAATACTGCAAGACATGTAGCTGAGATTATAGACGCACATAGAGTAGAGGGATTCTATGACTCGCTGTGTAGAAAGGTCTTTGAGCGATTATATGAATATTCAGATGGCAGGATTGACCTACAAGTTATTATGTTCGATTTCGATGGAATGGTAAGGGGTCTTCATCCATCGCAATAGTAACTCTGCTTACCCATAACCCCGGATCCTATCTGTCCAGACTATAAAAGTAACTTCGACCACAAGTCACTATGTCAGAGAAGGAATAATATATAGAAAGGAATATTTCGGTGTATTTGTCTGCTAATATGGTCTAGTATTAATGTCCACGAGTAGTCCTGCAATTATAGCGATAACAAAACACGGTATCGAGATTGCAAGAAAAATTAAGGAAAATATTCCAGATGCAGAAATTTATGTTCCTGATAAACACAATGATTCCAGAGATGACATAAGTTGGTTCAAAGAACAAACAGGAGATATTGTATCATCCTTATTCAAGAAATACGATTCATTGATATGCATATTCTCTCTTGGGGCTGTGATAAGATTGATTGCGCCAGTGGTGGTGAATAAGAAAAGTGATCCCGCTGTGCTTGTCATAGACGATAAAGCTAACTTCATCATAAGCGCCTTGTCGGGACATCTGGGGGGAGCAAACGCATTAGCAAGAAAAGTATCATCTTTTTTTCCTAATTCGCAGCCGGTTATCACAACGGCAGCGGACGTAAATGAAACCATTGCAGTTGACCTAATAGGAAGGCAATTTAGTTGGGAAATTGAAAACTATCAAAATGTTACAAGAGTAAGCGCGCACATGGTAAATGAGGAAAAAATAGCTCTTTATCAAGACACAGGACAGTTAGATTGGTGGCCCAGTGCTGCACTACCAAAAAATATTACAAAAGTATCCAGAATAGAAGATTTAAAAAAACCTGAATTCAAAGGATGCCTTATAATTTCAGACCGGATAATTAGCGACTCAGCCATTTTGGACAAGGCTGTAATATATAGACCCAAGACTCTTGTGGTCGGCTTAGGGTTGCATTGGACGACGAGTAAGGAGAGTATCGAAAAGGCGATCCGCTCTGTCATGGAAAATAATGCATTGAGCTTGAAATCAATTCGCGCTGTATCGTCTCTTAACCGCGGTGCTCGGGTAAAGGGATTACAAGAGTTTTCTAAACAACAAAATATCCCTCTTGAACTCTACGATAAAGAGGTATTGCACGGGGTTAAAGTACCCAATCCATCTGAAACTGTCCTGAACTACGAGGGAACAGCAAGCGTGTCTGAAGCCTCTGCCATAACGGCTTCACAAGGAAATTTAGTAATCCCAAAACAGAAGTTTCCCCCGGATCTGACGGTAGCAATAGCTAGGATAAATTTTTGATCGAATTGAAAAAAGCGCTCTTGCTCGTGGATAGGGGGAGTAGAGAACCTGAGGTAAACCAAGAGCTATCTGAAATATGCTCGCTTCTCAAACCAAAGGGCCACTATCATTACTCGAGTTATTGCTTCTTGGAAGTGTTGCCTCCTTTTATAGAAGAAGGGATAACAAAGTGTATCGAAAGCGGGTCGGTATTTATCACAATAGTCCCGTATTTCCTGTATCCTGGTTTAAAATTAAAAGAGACTGTTAAACAAAGCGCAGATATTTGCAAAAATCAAAAATTGAGAATTGGAATTTCAAAACCACTATGTTACCACCATCTTCTGACAGAAATAATAGTCGAAAAAATTGCCGAGACTAAGTCTAGAAATAATATCCGTTGGGGGGACAAAGAATGTGATGTCCTAGTCATCGGACATGGAAGCAGTGACAAGAGGGCGAGAGATGCATTTGTCCATACCGTAAATAGCCTAAGCCAGTCCTATCGTAAGGTAAGTTTTTGTTTTCTCGAATTGGACCAGCCAAGTATCGAAAATGCAATAACCCAGATGGTGTTACATAAACCTAAGGTCTTGTTACTAATGCCTTATTTTCTGCATAAGGGGTCGCATATCAAATATGATGTACTGGAAGAAGTAAATTCGGCATTGGAAAAAAATAATTTCAAAGAAGCATATCTATCACGACATTTGGGGGTAAATGAAAAGTTAGTTGAACTGGTGTTAGAGCGTGCTACAGAGGTGGAGAAGAGATCTGGGGTTAGATAGGACTGAAAAAGACGTTCACGCTGATGGGTGGGATGTTAAGCGCAGAAAGATGTCTCAGAAGGCTTACGATATTGAGTCACAAAGTTTTAGGATTATAGAAGCAGAGGTGGGAAATCATCCCTACAATTCTTTGGAATGGTCAATAGTTCGGAGGGCTATTCATTCCACGGCCGATTTTGATTTTGCCGGGCCCCAGAGACTGCTTTTTGGCCCCGATGCCCTTGCCTCTGCATTCGATGCTATTAAGAATAAATGTTCAATTGTGACTGACGTAGAAATGGTACGGGTGGCCCTCAACAAAACCTTGCTTTCGATTTTTGGGCTAAATACTGTATGTAATATCTCGAACGAGACTGTTATCATTAAATCGCGAACTCTTAACCAGACCAGGTCAGAACTTGCCATGCGATATTCTGTAGAGGATATGGCTGGCGGGATAGTTGCCATAGGGAATGCTCCTACGGCCTTGTACGAAACAATCAAGATGATAAACGAGGGAATTGTCAAACCTGCGCTTGTAATCGGCATCCCAGTCGGCTTCGTCTCCGCTTTAGAATCCAAAAGGGAACTTGCAATGACTAAAGTTCCATTTATCACCAATAATGGAAGAAAAGGTGGAAGCCCTGTAGCATCTTCAATACTAAACGCAATTATGTTGCTCTATCAACAGAGACTCACAATCCCCTAACAACATGTTTCAAGACACTTGAAGTAATAATATAAGCATTAGAAAAATCCCAAAAATAAATAAGTTCTGAAATGTTGAGTTTTTTTTTGGTTTTGGATACCGAGTTTTTTTGTTAAATAGAAATCAACCGTAAAATCTTTTTATGAAATAAATCTTAAGGTTTATAAGCATAAATCGAGGGGGTTAGTTGCACAGATTTTGGAAGAGACCCTCGGATTCCCATCAGCTGTTACTACTTGTGACGAACCACATTCTTGCAAGTCAAGACCCTCATTTCGAGAAATAAATACCGACAAAATCCTTGTTATAGGACTAGGACAATTAGGACTACCTGTAGCTAAATACGTTAAAGACAGAGGATTTGACGTGTATGGATATGATATTAGCACAAAAGCACTTGAGCGTGCAGAGAAAACAGC
>JBPCNB010000621.1:0-2270 GCA_051001675.1 Nitrososphaeraceae archaeon
ATTTTTTTATCCGCACTGGGTGGATTAGGAATTGCTTTCTCATAAGTCGTAACGTATGTTGTTGACAGCTTACCGTCTCATACCCCTTGAACACCATAATAACTTCGCAAATGACTAAACTCAGCGATAATCACGTAGTTTAAAGTACTATGTTGAACACAATGGTATGGCAGATGAAGTAGAAGATACATTCGATAAATTAAAGGCAGGAGCTAAGGCTGTTGCTAAGAAAGTTACAAATGACTGATAGGGACTTGGGTACAGAGTACGAGAAGGAGAAAGGTAAAGAAAGAGCTGGTGATCATGAACAAACAGATGAATCTGGAAGTAAAGATCCGATGTCTCCAGAAAAAATAGCTTCCCATGAACCAACAGCCGTTAAGCGGGACAAAAATCAAGGAACTACCGGCGAACCAGTGTAGATCCGTCGCCTCTTTTTCTGACAGTATTTACCTTTTTTCAATAACATTTTGAACCAAATTAAAATTATTAATCAGAAATAACAAGCTAATAATTAGCGCACTTTCTTGTCTCCTTTTTCTGTACTTTATTTCCAATTTGTAAAAATAATCTTATGGTGCAACAGTTTGATCGCATCAATCGTCGTTACTCCCATGACTTGTCAACTGTTGAATCTTGAAACCATTAAGAACCCATGTGCTATATTAAAAAACATAAAGGAAAAGGACAGTAATGATTTATCTAGTAAAATTGAGGCTGAAAGACATATCCCTAGTGTCGATTCGAATTCAGTTAATAAAGCCATAGAGAGAGGTAGCAGAGACAGAATTTTTATTTTGTACCCTTGAATATATCATAGGCCAAGCGGCATGTATTAGTAATAATAAGAACTACTTGACTAATTCTATTCTTGAGGTTGTCTATTCACTATTTCCTGCAGATAACATTCTGCACATACAGATTCCAATATTCCCTTCGCCTCTACCATTTCTAGGGATATTGGGACTATACGTCACAACCATAAGCAAGGTGAGAATGGGAAAGGAATTAGGACTTCAGAACAATATACGGATTTATCACTAGCCGTTGAAGAACTCATACAGAACCTTTGGAAAATAATTGACGACACACGAACTAGTCCCAAGCTAAGGATAAAGGCACACTCGATGATGGACTATCATCAATTTAAGGCTCAACTTTTGGCAGAAAGTTCAAGGCTAAATAGAAATGAAGAAAACTTGAACGATGATATCAAAGGAAAAAAGGATTCTGGAAAGAAAGCCGAAACGAAGACTCCAGTATGGACTAGGCGTAAATTAGAAAAAATACTGAAATATCACACGCAAATTGGGTTTGCAGCAGATCACTTTGAGATGATAGATCAAATAAAGAGTGTGCAAGCGATACTATCTCGAGCATTGCACGATGAATCTTCTAAAGTAGGACCAGACGAGAATGTGATTGGAATTTGCAGGTTATCTTCAAGCATTTTACGAAACACAGAGTTTCTCAGGGTACTAATCTTGGATACCCCACTTATTGCTACGATGAAGAAGGCAATGGACAACGCCAGACAAACCAAAATATTGAATGGCAATCAAGTCACAAGGAAACCAGACCCATCAGAAGCTGTTGTACCAGATGGGTATTTTACCGGAGGAAAAATTATTGATGAGGACGATGTGATCCAGTTGTAGAATAGCCAGAAGCTCATCACATTCTGAGTTAAAACTTTTTTTATTGTACATTACCATCAGGTTAGTTTTTATTTTTCCAAGAGGGTAACTGATATGGGTAAATGATCACTAAATCCATTTTAATTTTAGTTTTTTTCAGATGATCTGCCAGGAACTTTGTATTCCTGATGTGCAACTTCTCGGCACAGGATTTATGATAATAACCAACCGTTATCATCAATTGTATACTGGATATGATAACATATTGGAAAGTAACGATAGTATTGTCTATTATTTTACCTTTGGGAGGTAGATTGTCACCGACCTTAATAAGACTATGCAGGAGCTATGTTTCTATCTTACCTAGCTCATCATCCCTGACCGATTCAGTTAAAATACCTAATTTGTTTCCTTAATTGACTTACAATCTTGTCGAGAGATTTTGGCATGTTACCAGTCTGAATAATGTTTTGTGCACAATCTCGTATTAGTTCTTCTGGCTTCAAATCAAATATACCAGCTAGTAATGAAAAAATAATTTTCCCGTCTAATTCATCATAGTTTTTAGATGCAATTATCTTCCTTAGGTATTCGCTTTGACGGCTTAGTTTTACTTCTAAGTTAGGTATGTAC
>JBPCNB010000622.1:0-3731 GCA_051001675.1 Nitrososphaeraceae archaeon
ACTACATCCCGATCATAGAGGCAATTTTTAGACATTTACCACTTGTCCCTCGTTACATTAATTAAAACAGGTATTTTAGAATGTTTATACACTTATAGTCGCATGGATACCAATCCCACTGTTTGCCAGACAAGAAATATTGAAAAAGATGGAAAATTATGCCTCATAACGGGCATATTCTGGGCTTTCATATTCAACTCAAAGAATTCTATCGATATGGATTCCATAGGTTCATATTCACAATTTGACAAAAAACTGTACTTGCCAATCTTCAGATATGACGTATATAAAAGCCCCAATATTGGATTATTTGCAAAGGCCAACGATAGGATTATAATATTACCCCTTGGTTTTGCAGAGACAAAGACAAAAAGACTAAAAGATTATCTAGAAGTCCAGCAAGTCTCTGTATCCATTGCAGGAACTAGACTTATTGGTGCCATGATAGTTATGAACAATAATGGAATCCTACTTCCGTCTATTGCGTCGCATGAAGAAATTCAGATTCTTAAAGAAGCTACAGGTCTGAATGTTGGAAGCTTGAAAAGCAAGTTTACGGCCATCGGAAACCTAATTGCGGCTAATGACAATGGAGCATTGGTATCTCCATTGTTTAAAGGTGAATTAGATGAGCAAGTTCAAGACGTTTTAGGTGTACCAGTTCATTCAATAACAGTCGGCGGATTTATTCAGACAGGCTCAATGGTAGTAGCGACTAACGCAGGAGCGGCCGTACATCCAAAATCTACAGAAGAGGAGATCGAGATCATTTCTGAAGCATTACAAGTGCAAGTTGAGCCAATAACGATTAATGGAGGAGTTCCCTTTTTATCTTCAGGCATAATTGCAAATTCAAAATCTGTAATTGCTGGAAGTTTAACTAGCGGTCCTGAACTGATTATGCTTAGTAGAGCATTTAGAGCATAGGTCAATGACAAGTATTATCTATAAAAAGATACCCATGAATACTCTACTATTGTTAAACTTACCATTGCTATTCTCTAAACTCTCAGTTCTTTTCTAAACTTTAGTATGAATGGGATTCTATTTTGTGTTGTCTCAAGCTAGGGAGATTTCCGAATAAGCCACCGCATTTTTCGCATTTCCAACGGTTTGCTCGTGCCTCTTCATAACTGAGATAGGCACCTTCTTTATGCTCATATTTCTTTGTCTTGTAGTTATATGTTGGGGGATCATAGTTAACTTTATACTTTAATTTCGGGACTCCTTTCATTTCTACCTTTATTTCTATATGCTATGTAATAATGAAGTTTTTGATACTTTTCTTACTAGAATAATATATTAACAAACAATGCAAGGATTTGTAACACTCCGAATATTTTATGGTAAATCAAAATCATTCATCCTTTGTGATTTCAACAGCCACGGAAATTTCATAATCCTGAAGTCATGGTAGAATGTTTGCTTTTGACAAGAGACAAGAATTTTTGGCTTGAAATAGGAACACAAAAACATCGTATTTGGAAGATCTGCACTTTTTGACTAGAACAGTATTCAACAGATTACCAATCGAATAGAAGCCAAATCCTATAGATAGCATTTAATACGTAGCGTAGTTAAAACACTGCACTGTGACTATGTCAGATAACAAGAGAGACGAGTGGGTAATTAGAACCCAGCAAATATTGGATCCTTTGGTTTAATAATCTCACGCAACAGCGTTGTCGCATATGAGCCTTTTGGGAGTTTAAATGAAAGAATAAGTGATCCAGTGTAGGTGAAATCTCTACAACAAAGTGAAGCCTGTCTGAAACCACCCGGATTGCTCAATTCCTGCATTTCCTTTATATAAAAGTCTCCTGGAGTTATATTTTCTTCATTCATTATTTTCCTAGTAATGAGTTCAAATCTTCCTTTGCCAGTCTGAAAGGAATATCCTACTAGTCGAAGCGCTGGAACTACTCTAGAACCTACATCAGTAATAGCGTTAAATTTTCTTATTTTACCAAAGGCTAAAGGTCCTTCCATTTCAAAGCATAAGTCACCGCTATTACCTTGGAGAATATTTTCACCATTAACAATTGCGTAACTCAAGCATCTGTTGAAGATATATGCTTGATAGGCATGGACAAATAACCTTCGAATATTAATTGAAATCGAGCGTAAGGCGGATATTGGTTCTTTCCCATTTACAAATGCTTTCATCAACTGATATTCGATATCCATTCCTTTTGGTAGGTGCTTCATAATATTTGGATAGTTTTTTGGGTCAAGGCTTTTCTGCCTGATTTCTTTGCTTGTTGCAGAATCATATTCTGTAGTATATGACAACAAGAGTTCAGCAGCCTTTTTGAAATTTCTTTTTATAATTTCTCTTCCTACAAGATGAGTTACTAACCTTTCACTCCCAAATCTTTGTAGGCCATAGAAATTAGCGACCTTCTCCACCTCAATCTGGAATTCAGACATGTCGGAGTATTTTGAGTTATAAATAGTAATTGAAAAATCGTTTCCACGCAGAGATTCTTTCCCTATCGGTTTTGTAGTAAATCCCTTTAAAATGAGAAGAGTATGTCTTGTCTTACTTGCTTGTTGTTTTGGTATCTTGTGAACTTGTATTGAACTGGCATATTGCTTTGTCGTTGCTTTGGCATCCTTCATTCCCATAACTTTGAGTTCGAGACCGAGTTCTTTCCTAACTTCAAGCATTGCATGATGTGAATCAACACCTTTTTTTTCTAAAATGTAAAGTGGATATCTATGGAAAGAATCTTGAACCGGCGACAAATTCCCAAATACAGATTCATCTATTATTTCTGATACTTTAAATCCTTCATTGTCTTGTTTTATTGAGCCTCCTGTCTCCTGAAAATCAGTGCAATAACATTCTATTCCCGCAAGCTGGTCTATTCTTGGGACGGAATTATTATTCATTATAGCTTGTGTTTCACTTACTACTATTAGTACCCAATAAAAGAGTAACTAGTACTCATACTCGATTCTATGCGTTTAATACAATCCTGTTACCCTAAAATAGATCCGTTGTCAAGGTATACATAGAGAACGTTCAATATGCGAATATGCTATGTCCAGAAAAACAAATTCAATTATGTAATGGCGTTCTAAATCAAGTATTTTCCGACATATCGTTTCCTATTATTATAGGTGCATTCCTAAAATAGTATCTCGTACCACCGTCAGTGACGAAATGCTTACTCTATCAGCCACATTTATGAATCGTATCTAACCCCTTCGGATAGAAAAACATTGTGCTGTGATAATGCCACTCAAATAGTTATGGCGAAGATAATATTAGAAAAGGTGTAATCACAGATATTGTTGCATTGGGAACAGCTTATCTTGCAGTTTCGTTAGTATCCCAAATAGCGAAGCTGTTGTTTTCTATGTCGGGCAAACTGCAAAGTTTTCATCTCTAATACTGCCCATACTAGGAACGACAACTTTACCCCTAATCTTTTCCAATTGAGAGGAATATTCATCTGCTGATTTTACGTTAATGAAATAGTAGTTGTGAGGGATTTGCCTTTTTTATTATTCCTCCGCTAATTCTTTATTTGATTTACCATTTGTCGTAGTCACTGTCCAATATTTTTTGGCCTAAAGGAAGAACTTTCATCTGTACCAGGCCATTTCTCTATTTTTCCAGTATTAATTTTTTTTTGAACTTTCAATATCATGGTAGGTATCAAAATGAACTATCGTAGGTTAATTTTCTTATAATACGGTATCTTAGACGGCAAGAGAGAACG
>JBPCNB010000623.1:0-1200 GCA_051001675.1 Nitrososphaeraceae archaeon
ACCTAAAGCAAAGACATTATTCCACCCTTTGAGTTCTAGATAGTTGTTGGATATAACTTTACCTGACTTTTGCTCATGTTCACAGTCATCAATTTTGGTAACTAATGGATCAGGTTTTACCCCACCAGCCCAGATAAGTGTATGACTTGATATTGTAGAACCATTATTTAGTACTACGTCATTGGAAGAAGCTCCTGAAGCACGTGTATTTAACTTCACTTCAATTCCATTTGCTCTTAATTTTTGTAATGTAAATTCCGCTAATTCATCAGGCACTTCTGGCAATAATCTATCTCCGGAGTTTATGAGAACGATCTTCGCATCGTTCTCCTCCAGGTTGTGATAATAATCTCTAACCGATTCACGTATAAAATCATTTAATTCACCAACAGTCTCCACACCAGAAAATCCACCACCAACTACTACAAATGCCATCAGTCTTTTCTTTAGCTCTTCATCTTCATGTTCAACATCAGCCTGCTCCAGCATATTTATAACATGATCTCTAAGCAACATCGCGTCTCTAACAGTTTTCATCGTGAAGGAATGTTCTACTATTTCCATATTTCCAAAGAAGTTGGTCTCGCCACCTAGTGCTATTGTCAAATAGTCGTATTCAAGTACATGTTCACGTTGGTCCACGGGCTCTATTTCCTTACCTATTTTATGACTTACAGTTACACATTTATGCTTCAAATCGATTGATTTTACGTTAGCTTCAATGAACCTTGCTCTTTTACAAAAAGTACGGATGGGTGTTACAATGTGCCGTGTTTCTATGCTGCCAGATGAGACTTCTGGTAACATCGGAGTGAACAGAAAAAAATTGTCTCTGCTGACAAGTGTAATATCTACACTTACATCGTCTTGAAATGTTCTCTGAAGTCTATTTAAAGCCTCTATCCCAGCAAAGCCCCCTCCAAGTATAAGTATACGTATGAGTTGAATGGGCTTTAATCCATGTACAAGTTCCTTATGCTTTCTGTATGAATCTATTCTTGAGAACGAAATATCACACTGTGAACACCTATACTTTGTACCAAATCTAATTGATAGAACTGACGAAAAGAAACCAACTGTAACTCCAAAAATCAAATGCATAAGTATTGACCCTAGTATTATTGTTGTAAAGTTGTGTTCAAGCTCCTGTTTTGCATCAATTTCGGTCATTGAGGGATTTATTTCAACCATAGTGTTTGC
>JBPCNB010000624.1:0-5599 GCA_051001675.1 Nitrososphaeraceae archaeon
TAACTTACCAGCACCAGAATTGACATTTATTATGACTCCTGACTTTTTTGCAGTCATATAAGGAAGAACCGCCTTTGCAAAAAGAAAAGCACCCTTCAAATTAGTATTAATTGTTAGATCCCACTCTTCTTCGGGTGTATCTATTAATTATTTGTTAAATGCAATACCTGCATTGTTAACAAGTATATCTAGGGTTTCACTTCCGAATTTGTCTATTGCTGCCTTAACAACCGAATTGACCTGGGAAGGTATACCTACATCGCACTTTACACCTAAAACATTGACCTGACTACTTTGATTTTTGATTTCATCAACTGTTGAATTGACTTCGCCCTTGGTTCTAGAACAAACAACTACGTTTAGTCCACGCTTCGCCAATAGAAGTGCTGTTTCCTTCCCTATACCTCTTGCACTACCAGTAATAATTGCTGTCGTCTTCTTCTTCTCCTCTTGTGGTGCCATTTTAAATGTGTATGCATTGCTAACAATAAAATTGAACTTATGCAACCTGCATCTTTAGATGTTCGATAAATTTTATGCTGTTTGAGGATGCGGAGCTAGAATTTGACTGTTCCGCTTCCCATAGCGTCAGGTTGGTTGTATAAGGTTAAAGAGATTGTATCAATAGTTAATGTGCAATGAGATGTATATTATAGTTTATGTATAATTCATGTAAAAGTATAGGGAGCATTTAACTGGCTTTGTTGCAATATGTGGCATAAAGACCCATGAACAATAGTGAAGAAAATAAAAAAAGCCAACCTCAACTTATAGCTAATGATTCAAATGCAGAATATGTCTACGTAATTGAGGAACAAGAGGTTTGGTTTATAGACTATATTATAGGGATTGCATTTAAAACACCTATCGACTTTAGGACTGTAAACAAATACGGTATCGGCCTACAAGAATCAGGAAGGTCATATAAAGAACTTTTTGATATCAAAGATTTTCAAGATTATATGGAAGAGAAGGTCGGCCAGGAAATTGAAATAGAGTCTTCAATAGATCCTATAACAAATTTAGAGAAGGACGATAGAAGGATAGTATTCCATACAAATAAAAAAGTAGGCAATGGGTAAGGAAACAACTTACTTTTCAATTTGACTGAGGATAAAGGGAGAGAATAATATCTGTCTTTACTCCATTTAAAAGGGAATTATATCAAAAGATATAGAAGCAGAAGCAGAACAGATATTGAAGAGAAAAAGCAGCTATTAAGAATAATATGATACAAGATGTGGCTCCACTATATTTTATTGAGCTTGCGATTAAGTTATTACATACCCTGCATCTGTATCCTCGTTTTTCAATAAGAATGATTCCTTCACCTATCTTTTCATTTGGATTATTTGAACTTATTACTGGACCCAATATGTTATTTTCTGCATATTGTGTGCGTTCTGAATCCTAAATATTAACAAAATTTTGCTCTATTTTACAGACTAATACGTAAGAGACGTTATCATAATCTGTGGCAAATAACAGATTGTGCTGCACCTAGGTCGAATAACTAAAATGCATCTTGAGTCAAGGAATCAAAAGCTTGAACGCTTCGCGCCCTTCAATATACATGTTGGCACTTCCCTTCATCTTGTCGCATATTTCATGTCTTCTACTTGCCTTACTAATTTATAAATAAGGAGCCGCCCCTAGAAAAATCATCTTTTTCCTTGGGCACTGGAAGAAGCTGTTGTTCTTTATTTTTATCTTTATTTTGTTCCTTTATTGTTGTTCTTAATTTTTGTTTATATTTTGAACAACGTGGTCTTGTCCTGACTCTAAATCCGCAACAAGGACACCACAGGCCGTCCCACCTCAAAAATATTGAACATACCTGACAACGTTTCTGTCCTGTGGCATAGCGACCGAAAGAACCGGAAGGTCTTTGCGCCCTATGGCGTATGCAAATACCTTTACAGCTCATAACATCTTCTACCTGTGCTTAGCACTATGAGTATTTAAAATGGTATATTGTATTGGGACGATGTTCATGTATCGTAATTCGACAAGGTATTTTTATTAGCTTGGATCAAGCTTTTGTTGACTTTCTAACTTCTATGTAGATACACCTCAATAAAATTAGCCGTGGTAGCTGATTGAGTAAAAGCAGTTGATTCTTTAGATCTTTAACAGAATGTCTTAACGTAACATCGGTTATTCCTGCTGTCTGAGCAAATGACGTTTGAGTCCTTTTATTATTATTATTATTCTTATTCTTATTATTGTTATTAATGCTTTCATTACCCTTTGTATGAATATCACATCCTTGTTATCCAGTTGGGAGATATCCAGAACAGCCGCTGCTAATCCCATTGGATGTTTTCCAGCACTTGCTTCTTTCCTTATAGCAGTCTGCATGATATCCATACCTTTTCTAGTCATTCTCTCATTTAGATGCATTTTGTTTGCGACCTTGACAATACATCTCATAGAATCTAGCATAGGTGTTTTGATATCTAGTTCTGTCAATAAAATTCTATAACTATGCGAAAGCGCTTTTGGCTTCACATTAGTGCCTTGAGCTATGTCTTTCAATGTTTTTCCAACTCCAATTTATCTACATGCAATGCAAACGACAGCTGCAAGCATACCATACCTTATTTATTTGAATAACTTAGTTGAGAGTCATTTCTTATTCACAATGGTTTGAATGATTATAACCAAGATAAACAACATAGAGTAATAGTTGTCAAATATGCGAATGGTAAGCCCTAGGTCCTATTTTGCTAGAATGAATGAAAACAGAGGGGATAATAGTTGGTTATCTGAGGCTCAATTATTGACAGGTACTGAAGAGTTCTTTAAATCAAATGATTATTCTAAGATAGAGCATGATAAAATACTTAATCAAGGTGTAAAGACTTTTTCCTCTCCAATTGTGGCGGCCAAAACAACGAATAATGAAGGTAAAGAAACTAGTGACATCATAGTCACCATGTTCAAATCCAAGATCAAACAATATGATCTAAGTTTTTTTGGGTTTGTTGAGTTCATTACCTTAGATATCTTAGACAACTATGAGCAAACAAATTTAATGCTTGTAACTGACTCTCTGTCTTATTTTCACATTCTCAAAAACGAACAAATTAGTGTTGAAATTGAAAACATGATGAGAGATGGCCTATTTGTCCTATTTCTCAACCCCAGATATACCTATGCGTTATTTGACAGATATGAAAATATGACCAAACCTATTCCTCTTTATGATTGATATTTGCCTTTGGATTGTATTCATGTTCGTCTATTTCATTACCAAAGATTGGAATCGATTCAATCTGTTTCTTATTACAGACAGGGCATTGAGAATAGATGGTTGCTCCACTTCTCTCATTTGCCGTATGATTATTAATCACATAGTAGGTTGCGCACCAAAACAATGAATTACATATATGAAAAAACTTTTGTCTAGAATCAGAAATTGAAATGGCACTGGTAACAGCAATCTTTATCTTATGTAGACTTTTTTCCTCCTCTTTTCGGATCGGTGATAGAAGTAATGATACTTGTAGTGGAAACGTATTAGTGCTGTTTTCTTGCTAAAGGATATTTTCTACAGGTACACTTTCTTCTTCTTGTCCTCCTAACTTATCAAGATTCAACCCTCTTGCAACTGCCTTTCTCCAAGTTACTTCTAGACAAACAAACACAGGCATAAAACCTATTAAAATCCATGCAATTGATTCAATGATTTCCATAAGTTAGCATCGGCCTCCTTCAGACATTAGCTTCTCTCATCCTAGAACGTCATATATATAATATTTATATTAAAATCATGTATACTCTGTTATAAATCATATCTAACTGCAATGCATCATAACATTTATCATAACTAATAAATAAAACATGCAAAAGTAATTGAGCATCCTCCTGTTTTCATAAATTATGAGTAAACTGATATATTCCGAAGTACCGGAGGAGAAGAAGGAAGTTCAGAGAAATCTTTTATTAACCAGCCACAGTGAATTGAGATTACGGCTGTAGTAGTCGCGGCAATTTCTTTGTTTGTTCATAGCATTCGGTTTTATTTATTTAGGGTATAGCTCAGGTGATTACTCAACAGCATATCAACTCTGCAAGGATAGCATTTTGGCTGATGTGCGGACTGGGACCTATGAGTCTGTAGATGGAATTATGGCAGCACTAAAAACATGTTAGGGAGTTACTAGTTAGCATTCGGTTTGCTTCTCATAAGGATTTAAGGTTATATTTCTAGTTACCCTGAGTCTGTTCCACTCTTTTTTTGTTTGGTTAACGAAGCAATCTAAATCATATCAAAATCCCAAGTTATGTATATGCTAAAAATCTTGTGGATATAGTCGCAAATATATCTGAGAGAATTGACTATCCTCCGGTCATTACAGGCAAATTGGAAGACTGTTAATCATTCTCTAAAGTTTGAGGTTTATGCTGTAACCAGAAGAGATGTTGCTATTGCATATAAGAAAAACATGAATTATCTGGAACAGCTATCATGATATTTGATAAGCTGAACTAGTGGAGAAAATTTGACAAGAATCATACTTAGTTATGTGCAGATTTTAAAAATCAATAATATGCTTAAAGATATAGCTGACTGGACAGTCGTGTTTATGCCCTATCCTCAATATGTATAGCCAGAAATGATTCAAGAATGTCATGATCACAAACAGCAACTACAAGCACCTACAATAATGACATCAAGGACGTCGTATCTAAACAAGGTTGTCGTATCCCTAGATTATATACAAATAGGAAATGTAGTAGGGGGAAGAGAATGATAAGATGATGATAACTAACGGTAATAGAGGGGATAAATTCACTATACCTAACTGCAAGGTAATCTCAGTTGATAAGACAGATACCACGAATCTTATTGTAGATATCGCATACCAGGAAGCTGGAAGATATAAAATAGTTGAATTGCAAAATATGGTAGAGTTTTTCTAATACTTTTAAGCATTAGAGGCCTATTTAATTTCAATCGTGAGCCTAAGTATCTAATATCTTTATATTGTATTATAAGAAAATTACAATAGGCTATTAGAGCATGCCCGTGATTTCTAAAACTATTACCTTACGGGTGCCATTGAATATAATCTACCGTGCTCTTAAAGATACACGTTTAGAGAAGCTATTTCCTGAATTCTTTATTGGAATTACTAGAAAGCTTGTAATTGATAAGGAAAATAATGAACTTACTTTTAGAACAACCACTCAAGAAAGTCCAATTCAAATCATCGAAAAATTCAGATTAATAATATCTGGAGACACCTGTACCGATGTGGAATACATTACTAATACAAATGTAGGAGAAGAGAATGTAGTCGTACAGTCAATAGTGCAGACCCATATAGCAAATATTCTATATTCACTTTTGACGCTTGAGACAGGATATATCAATGGATTGATGCAAGAGAGAGAATGAATCTTATCGTATCCGTGGTGGCCGCAGCGTTGCTATACATTAGTAGTAATCTGCTTTCTTTACAAACGGTGATTAGGGAAAGAGAGAAATGAAACCATAGATAGATAGAAAGATTGAATGTTTCAGTATTCAGCTTTTTCTAAGGTGGTACCAATCCATTTTATAGTTTTAATCAGTCTGTCTATTCTCATA
>JBPCNB010000625.1:0-5093 GCA_051001675.1 Nitrososphaeraceae archaeon
AAGACATACGAACTTTAGCAGAGTCCTATATATCCAGGGCTTTGCAGTCAATAGACGGATATAGAGAGTCTGAGCCAAAAAAGGCTCTTCAAACATCTGCCGACTTCATAGCCCAACGGAGTTTGTAGCCCAAGGTGTCACTAGATGAACGATTTATGGATTCCATTAAGGCGATTACGCTGCAAAACGCGATCGAGCATGACGGCACAGCCAGAGCCGATGCGGTAATCGGCAAAATTGCTGCTGTAAGTGCAGAGTTTCGATCTAATCTTAAGAATAGTGTCCCGGCTATAAAAAATATGGTAAGGGAAATTAATGCTCTGTCCCTGGCGGAACAAAAGTTATTGCTCAACCAATTAGAGAATAAGGGAGTTGCTCAGCGAAACGAATCAATAGATAGGCCACGCGTTACTTACTCACCAATACTTCCTGAATTAGAAAATGCAATTCTCGGAAAAGTGATAACTAGGTTCCCACCCGAACCTAATGGATATCCTCATATTGGTCACGCCAAGGCCGTGATAATTGATGAATACTATGCTCGAGTGTATAATGGAAAACTTATCCTCCGTTTCGATGACACCAATCCTTTAAATGAAAAATCAGAGTTTTACGAAGCATTTAATCTAGCCCTCGAATGGCTCACAATTAGGCCTGATATTGTGAAAAACACATCTGACGATATCGAGCTGTTATACGACTATGGAAAGAAACTTGTCCTGAACGGCCACGGGTATGTATGCACGTGTAGTCAACAAAAAATACACGACCTTAGAGCGAAGGGAATCGAGTGTGACTGTCGAAGCACGCTACTATTGGGCTCAGATCGTATAGACAAATTCTTCGATGGAAGATTCGCTCAAAATGAAGCCGTGATTAGATTCAAGGGGTCAATGGCGGATTATAATACCGCTATGAGAGATCCCACACTATTTAGAATAATCAAGGGACAGCATCCTAAGGTAGGAGACAAATATCACATTTGGCCTACTTATGACTTCGCGGCACCAATAGAGGACAGTCTTGATGGGGTAACACATGCAATGCGAACGAAGGAATACGAACTGAGAAATGCCCTGTATTTCGCTATTCTTGAAAGATTAAGATTACGTAAGCCACAGATGATAGAGTTCTCAAGATTGGAATTCAACGGGCTTCCAGTTTCAAAAAGGAAGATAAAACCCTTGATAGAGAATGGTATCATAAGTTCATGGGATGACCCTAGATTGCCGACACTTGCAGCAATGAAAAGAAGAGGTTTTAAGCCAGAAGCCATTAGGAGATTTGTTCTCTCATTAGGCATCACCCTCGCTGAAACCAAACCTCCCTTTGAGTCACTTGAAGCTTTTAATAGAAAAATAATCGAACCTGAGAGCATCAGATTATTTTTTGTCAAAGATCCGGTTGAGGTTATGGTACTAAATAGTTCCCCACGCGATACGGTCTTAAAAAATCATCCAAATATTGACCTTGGATCGAGAAAGATCAGGGTGGACAATTCTGTATACATATCAAAAGATGATGCGCTCAAGCTCCATTGCGGCGATCAGATTCGACTCATAGAGTTGTATAATATACAAATAGTTGATATTAAGGCAGAAGCCAGAAGACTGACAATAATAGGCAAGTGGTCGGGGGATGAAGTCAAGCCAGATGTGGCCAAATTCCAATGGGTAGCCAAAAATGACGCCCATCCTTTCGAAATCTTTGTTCCAAGAGAGCTTTACATAGACGATAAGTACAATGATAAAAGTCTTGAGGTTTGGAAAGGGTTCTGTGAGTCTTACGTGACTACTCTTAAACCCGGTTCTATGGTACAATTTGTAAGGATGGGATTTTGTAGGATAGAAGGGGTCAACTCAGCAATTTACTCGCATAGGTAGGTAACGAATTAACATGAAAATTGCAAGATTGAAAGATATTTCAGTAGGAGAAACATACGCCATACTATCTCATGAGGCAGACAGGTTTGTCACAAGGTTAGATATACAGGAACAGACAGGAATACCCCTTCCTCTTGCTATCAAGGATTTCATGTTTAATGATTGGATAAAAGAGGTAAAGGCTCATCAAAAAGAACTAGACTACAACAATAATCTTGAACCCGCCGAACTTCTCGCACCTCTTCCAAATCCCCCGACTATAATATGTCTGGCGTTTAATTATTACGATCATGCAAAAGATGCCGGCCTTATGCCTTCAGATGAACCTGTAATTTTTATAAAGCCACGCACAGCGTTGAATTCTCCTTTTAGCGATATAATTTGTCCTCCTTTCGTAAAAAGACTAGATTACGAAGCAGAGATCGCCGTTATCATTGGAAAAAGAACTAAACATATATCAGAAGAAGAAGCCTTGGATTCTGTGTTTGGATATATGATAATGCACGATGTTTCAGCCAGAGATATACAATTTAAAGATAAGCAATTTACAAGAGGAAAGGGTATTGATACTTTCGCTCCATGTGGGCCTTGGATAACTACAAAAGACGAAATAGACGATCCTCAAAATTTGACCATCCTCACCAGGGTCAACGAGGAGGTACGACAAAATTCTTCGAGTCTAAACATGGTCATCCCGATAAAAAGGATAATTTCTAGCTTGAGTAGCATAATGACAATAGAGGCAGGCGACATCATCTCTACTGGTACGCCAGCTGGTGTCGCCATGTCGATGGCTGAACCCAAATATCTGAAGCACGGAGACACCGTTGAAATTGCTATAGAAAAGTTGGGTAGAATAAGAAATCGAGTCACAGTGAAGTGATGGCGCAGGGATTTCACGCAAGATCTCGATTTACATGACCAGTATTCAGTCTTTGTGCAGGGGGATTTGGTTGAGCCCATGTAATTGGGTCAATTCTATTTCCAAAAGTTTTGAATAATGCTTATAGGATTGAAGTAATTTGTGTCTTATATTTGCCATCTGGATAGAAGCATTGAGGACCTCAAGGCACGTATCTAATGATCTATCAGACGCAAAGTCATTCATCGCCCTGTCAAAAATTTTCATAATTCTCCTATGCTCTATGCTATTTTCGTCTATTTCCTTCGTAAGGACTTCTATGTCATTTGAGGAATTAGACACAGACCCAGTCTTGCTATTGATATTTGCAGACCGATCCGTCATAAGCTAAATGACTTTAGGAAGCAACTGAATAAATTTCTTACCTGAGCTGCCTTTCACGGCTCAAAGGGCACTTGTGAACAATATATTTAATTAGCTTAGACAGGATTTCAAAACCATATATGGTGGTCGACAACAGAGGAATCATCTCCTATATTAGAGTGCTCAAGGAAGATCTTTCGATTTTCAAGATAACCCCAACCGATACTCCAGTTCCTGATTTCAAGGCTGGGCAGTTTGTAACAATAGGCCTCAATAACCCGAATGAAGGAAAAATAGTTAGAAGAGCATATTCCATTGCATCTTCCCCAGAACAGAAGAAGTATTTTGAATTGTTGGTGAGGTGGGTACGCAAGCCTCTCCCTGGACGACTCACTACCGAATTATTCAGTAAAAAAGAGGGAGAGGAGGCGGCCTGGGTGAAACCCACTGGAATTTTTACGATAAATGAAAAAAAGCATGATGGATCTCCAGATAATAGGAGGATAGTCTTAATAGGAGGCGGTACCGGCTTGGCACCCTTTATCTCTTACTCTTTGCATCTGAAATCAATTGGAAGCAAAAGGGAAATAGTTGTATTGCACGGGGCCAGCTATGTTGACGAACTAAGTTATAGGGAATTATTGACGCAGCTAGAAGAAGAGAGCATCGACGTAGGCAAAGACAAGTGGAGCTTCCGATACAGAGCAAGCATTAGTAGACCGCAAGAATGGTTCAATAGGTCATGGGATGGCCAAAAAGGCAGAGTCGAATCCTTCTTGAGGCCAAAACCCGGAACAGATCAATCACCTCTTGAGGAATTGGTTAATGAAAGAATAACGCCAGAAAATACCTCATTCTATGTATGTGGATGGCAAGGTACAATTGACGGGGCTTTAGACTATCTAGTTCCCAAAGGCTTCGTTACAGAACGTAACAAGCGGAAAGACGGAAGTTACGAAGTCAAGTTCGAATCCTACGGCTGATCACATTTATTGACGGCCTCCCACTCCACTTAAATCCTTATATATCTTCGACCATGTGAACCTAAGGTATGAAGTTTGAATATGAAGAGTTCTCAACTGTAGAAGATGTTTTTCTTTATATGGTATCCGTTGCACCGTACATGAAACAGGTACTTCCAGTAAGTTCGTATAAAGGCTATATATTTTCAATTATTCCCTTGACTCCATTGTCAGGTGATGTATTAATGATGGTCTACACAAAAGGAAATATTGAGCCAGGAATGGTTGAATTCGATATCTCTACCAAGAAATACAAGAGCGTGACCGTGGTTGAACGGGCCGATAAAAACTATTTCGTCGTCTTAACGCCCAAAATAGCTACGGTTGCTGATGGCGCTATTGAATATCTAGAAGGACATTCTAAAAAAGATGCATCCAGCAATAAATAAACGATCATAGGATTCCTGTTCTTTTTCGACCTAATGCGCAATCAATGGTTTATGGGCATCTAGCCATAACTATAACTTTGCTGGCAGCGAGGCTGTGACAGACCTCTTCCTCGCGTAGTGGTCCACGATATCCTCGGGGAGTCGTCCATTAAACAGGTCCTTTGATAATCCTCGGAAGTATCTCATAATCGCCCATGTTCCGGCACGTATTAATGCTGCCATAAACAGTTTCATGACTGGGCCATATGATTTATTTCTAATAATTATGGGGATAATATCATTAATTACCCAGATATTGTGCTCCCAACATCTCCAAAAAAGTGTGAATTGTGCTTCATTGAGATTGCCAAAATGCATTGAATTCCTTTCAGAGAAATCTTGGTACAGCAATGGAGCAATCAATCCTCTCATTTTTGTCTCCTTAAAGTCATCGATTAGATCTATCGTATATTGTGTCTCGTCAGGAGTCTCATCAGGCCAACCTATTATGAGCGTCAATGCTGGGAACCAATGATTCTGAGTCATGATTTTGCAACCTTCCCTCACAACGGCACCCCATTCATCTGTCTGGAAT
>JBPCNB010000626.1:0-4149 GCA_051001675.1 Nitrososphaeraceae archaeon
CAGATGTCCTCACTCGCCCTATTACGTCTTATGTCCACGGACAATTTGTCCAGGTTGAAGAGAACACTACTGTTACTAGTGCTGTAAATCTTTTACTATCAAAAAACGCCAAGACTGTCATAGTATCATCAAAAGAAGGAAAGTCTGTAGGAATTGTAACTGATACAGATATTTTAGATAAGGTTGTAGGCAGAGGAGAAGATTCTGATTTTATATATTTGAAATCTATAATGACATCTCCCATTATTACTATACCCTCTTCTGCTACGGTGAGAGAAGCTATCGAATTAATGCGAAGTAATAAGATTAAACGGCTTCCTGTAGTGACTGAAAGTAAAGATAATGATAACAGCAAGATACTAGGCATTGTTACACAGGAGTCACTTGCGTATGCAGTTAGACAGTCAGTAATTGAGAAAACCTTCAGACCTTACAGGACTTATAGAATCATGGTAATACAAGGCTATAAACCCATAATCGGTAATTTGGGATTTTTAATGCAATTTGCTGGGGTATTAATGATTGTCCCCGCAGTATTAGGAGCGGTTCTTGGTGAAACAAGTTCAGCGACAGGGATTTTTCTTTCTTTTGTTGCAATGTCATTTACTGGATTTGTTCTAAATGCTTATGGCGAAAAAACACCTATGAACTTAAGACAAACATCTATTGTCATGGTTTTGAGCTTTGTATTACTAAGTTTGTTTGGTAGTTTGCCATTTATGTATGTAAATCCTTTCCTTAAGGAAGGTAACTTAGAAAATATAGACCCATTATCGTTATTTGTCAACAGTTTCTTTGAAAGTGCTTCAGGATTTACGACTACAGGTATGTCAACTATATTTCATCCCGAGGAGTTGCCTGAGAGTTTTGTGTTTTATAGGGCTTATATTTTGCTTATAGGAGGCTTGAGTTTCGTATACTTGGTTATAGCCTTATTTTATCCCAAGCGAAGATTGGCTGCTATGAAAAACATGATGGAAGGAGCATCAATCTTAAAACTCGACCAACTCATAATTACGATAACTGTTATATTTTCCGTTTACTCGGTAGTCCTAATCTTTATAATTTATCTCTTGGGTGAAATAGATATTATTTATTCTGCGTCTTTGATTTTTGCAGCAATAACGGGCGGTGGATTCGTCCCACTTTCCTCATTTTTGGTTGTAGACAATCAATTGCAATTAATGGTGTTAATAGTTGGGATGATAATATCTGCTCTGCCTTTCGCATTTCATTATGGTGTATTTAGTAGACAGGTAAAAGCACGAAAAGTCGGTTTGGAGATATTTGTCTTCGGTATGATAATGATTTCTTCTGTTCCTATCCTTGTTCTACTAGAGCCTAATCTTGGGAAATCAAATTGGTTTGCTTCCGTATTTCATATTGTAAGTGCATCTACTACTACTGGTTTTCAATTCTTAGATTTGTCTGCGTTTACAAATGAATCAAAAATCTTGTTGATATTATTGATGTTCATTGGAGGAAGTGCTTTTTCTACTGCCGGAGGTATCAAAGTAGCACGCCTTATCTTTATTTTTCAAAAACTATTCCACAGAAGAAAATCAACTTCTAAAATATCTTCCACCGGCGGGAATACTTCCACTACTACCACCACTACTCCATCGATTACATCATCTAGAACTATCCAGATGAATAACCTATCCTATGACTCACATTTAGAACAAAAAAAGCATTTCTTGAACACAAAAGAAGGTCGCCTCAATACAGTCAAAATTCTTTTATCAGAGAAAACATTTAGAGAAGCATTACTTGTTATTGCCTTGTTTATTGTATTATCATTAATCTCGGGTATTACTATAAAATATCTAACCAACAGTAGCTTCATAGATGCGATATTTGAGTCTGTTTCCGCTATTTCCAACACAGGGTTATCTACAGGAATAACTAATGTAGGCTTAGACTCTATCTCGAAATCGATTTTGATACTTAATATGATATTGGGTAGATTTGAGATAGTAACCGTTCTTTACATATTCTTTGGTATCTTGAGGAGATAACTCTGCTATTTCTGAATGATACTTTCGACCAGCAATATTAGGATAAGTTATGTCTAAGTAATTAATTCAATTCAGCGAAGAGGTGAAAGGTATTTACTTTCCATATTAGAGAAATACTTATAAATTTTTCCGAATTTTAAATTAGGCATTGTAGCTTGAACTACAATACCAGTAATAATAGCAAGATCGGTAAAAACAATAGTTCTATTTTAGTATTAGATGATGATGTTGATATAACTACGCTCATTCAGATTGCACTGCAGAGGCATGGATACAATGTTTTGGGTTCACGGATCCATTTTTAGCATTGAAGCATTTTAAAATAAATCATTCGACCTATTCTCTTGTAATATCTGATTTAAGAATGCCGGGTATGTCAGGTTTTCAATTTATACAGAATATCAAACTTATAAGACCTAAAATAAACGTGCTATTGATGTCTGCACTTGAGGTCATAGGTAACTCCGAGTTTTCTACACATCTAAATAAATATGAAATAGATGGTTTTCTTAGAAAACCTATATCGATTAAAAAATTGAACAGTATTACCAACTCCTATATGATGAAAAAATAATCGCTATATTTTAATCAATTAACTCTTACCATTTATGGTTACAATCATCTGTTCTATTTATAATGCATAAAGTGCAGCATAACTATTGATAGTGCATGGGTATCACTAGAGAAACTGCCTTTCGTGGTCATGCTCTAGAGGTTTCACAGGAATTAAAGAAATCAGCATTTGGAGTGCATTTTCTTGTAATATATCCCGATCTGTCAACACTAAGAGAGATGTATTCTTATTACGTCAAATCTGCTCTCTCTGATGATGGAAACGGAATTGTTCTAGTTCTTCCCTTTCTTGAAACTGTAGATAATGTAAGGCGCATACTATCTGAAAATAGTGCGAATATTGATATAAGAAAATACGAAAAGGAACAATCACTTTTGATAATGGATTCTCTAAAAGGTTATTTTGGTTTGCAAAATGGTTTAATGCCATTTGTCGAACAAACGGTCGAATATGCCAAAAAATCGGGTAAAAGTGGTCTATCGGTTTTAGCAGATATGGGATCATTTTTCTATAATGACAAGAAAAACGATCTCTTGCAGTATGAAATGGCATTACCTTCTAAATATAAAAACATGAATTTGAAAGGGTTTTGTGTATATCATAAACTGGACTTTGATAGAGGGCTTACAGAGAAAGAAAGGCAGATACTCCTTGAACATCACGGAAAGACCCTGATACTGCTACCCTCCTCATCAAATAGTAATTAATCCCTATTTTAAATGGATTTCACGAGTATCGTAACTACGATATTCACATAGGTAGCGACCGTCAACCTTGACCTGCTGAAAACCGCTCTATTTGTTCAGTCATTTCAGGAATTGATATTGGTTTTGATATAAACAGAAATTTATCTGGAGGGTTTTGGAACAAATTTACTTTGAAGTGTGATGCACTGAAAGAGAAAAAAGTAAACCTGGACTTGATTCTTTTTCCATTCAATTGAGAGTTCAATACAGAACCCATTCTAAGAGAAATGATTGAAAGAAGTATTATTACAAACCTAGCAACAAATCTACCTTCTAAAGACAGACCATTCATACAGACATATTCTAGCCATCCATTTTTAGATATGTATGGAGTAGAATGTAACAAGGGCTTAGCATTTGATAATGTTCTTTCACAATTAAAGCAGGAAGGAAGAGGAGGAAATGTAATGTATTTGGGCGACTCAGAAAATGATAATCCTGCCTTTAAAAAATCAGATATCTCAATTGGAATACGTTCTGATACTAGACTAAACCCAATGTTAGACTGTAAATATATGCTTGAATTTAATCAACTACCATTATTTCTTAGAGGCTTAATGAACAATGATTTCATATTCTCAGAAGATCTTTTACCTGTTCATGATGAGTAGAATAAGAATCGACTTCCTCCAGATGTCTTATTAAAGACAGTCTCTACCTTCTGCTTATTTAGGGCTGATGGTTGAATATAGTGGCGGATAAAGAAAGAAATGGAAGCAACATATACTCTTGTTTCAATACGATAAAACTCAGAATTTAGCCGAATACGTGCGTCGTCATGTCTCTCCTTTTCAAGTCCAAAGTAGTCTTT
>JBPCNB010000627.1:0-9766 GCA_051001675.1 Nitrososphaeraceae archaeon
AGTACAGCAGATGGCTCATCGAATGAATCAACCTTAAACCCATTACCCTCTAATACCTTTTTTAGCATTAAGGTAATATCAGGCTCATCATCTACTACCAAGATTCTTTTACTGTTACTATTTATCATTAGTTATTGCAACACCATATTAAACACATAGCAATGCATTATTTCCAAGACAGTCTACATGATAAATCAGATTCATTTAGTTCAGATTAATTACTTGTGGCAGTATTAATATCTTGATATTGAATACAGAAAAGGCAAGATTGCTTTTCGTAATAGGGTCGGTTCCAACGATTGTAAGCAGTAAGAGAGAAACCGTTCTATCACTCACAATTCATTTCTTCTTTTGTTCTAGATAATCTATTAAGGTACATTACGTAAACTGAATCTGTTGATTTAATACAAGTTTAAACACTGGCAAACAAAGTTAGCATACAATTTTTGGTCAGGGAGGAATGACGCTGCTACCTATAAACAGGAGGAATGAGGATGTATGATGCTTTCGTACATGTCATAGCTGTCATAATACATCAGCATTCCTACTACTGCTTAACTCATCTCGGTACCATCCTTGATACTATTAAGGAATTCCTTACCCGTTTTGCTGAGGGCAGCAAAAAAGGTAATAATTCCCAAAACTTGTTTGCTATTGATAATTGATGGGAGCTAGTTCATCCATTCTGTTATATATTTCCAGTAGACGCATGCCCTTCTCCGTCGTCCTATATGTTTGACTCCCATCTTCATACTCCAGCAGCTCATTTTCAGCTAATAGCGTCAAGTATTCTTTCATGAGATTGTATGAAAGAAATGCCTTGTACATTATTTTCGTTTTGGTAGCGCCCCCACCGTTTGCAGCCTCTAGAATTAACCCGACTATGTCAGTTCTACTTCTATATTTCATTACAGATTCAACAACAAATCGGAAACTGCGTATTTATGAGAAACTCAAATTACTACTAATTGTATTTCTAGTTCATATTACATAATACCATGTTTCTATCTTATGGCTTATAACTATCCATCTATACAATTGCCTGGTTTACCATATGATTTCTCTAGTTCATATTATTGATACTTCACATACGTAGATATCCCATATTAATGCGTACTACGGTGTTGAATACCATCCCACAATGGAATAATGCATTCCTTGTTCTTTTATGCTAGGATCCTCAATTAAGGATTCTATGATTTTCTTATCTTTTACAAGGATTTTCAAAGCGTTTCTAATATGTGATAACTCCCTAAGATCTTTTTTTGATGCTGGAATATTGCCTTCCTTGCCCAATACAAGATTAAAAACTCGTTCAGCTATGCGACGTTCAGAATATGGCCGGTTCTCCTTTCTAAGAAACATCTCTATTTTGTTTGCATATCTTGTCGCAGCTATTTTAGAAGAGGATCTGTCTTTTTCTTCACTTTTCTTCTGACCCATACTATAAAAAGGCTAACAGTTTCTATTAAGACTTACACGATAAATCGCATATATTTCATATATTTGGTCAGTTTACTTCTAATTCCAATTCTCTTGTGATAATTTCTCGGAAGGTATACAAGTATTCCCCTATACGCAGAAAGGAATCAAGAAATTGTTCCTTAAAATTCCAAAAAAGGCGATGGACTGCTGAAAGGACTAAGTTATTATTCGATCCTTAAGATCTTGGTTTGGGGTTAATCTTGCGCACTTTATATGATAGTATGAGATTGTTATACTTGTTTTGTCCTGTTGCAAATATGAAGGGCTAATAATGCACTCGAGAATTCTCATAAAATTCTCTATCATCCTGTAATAATATTATCTGCTTATGACAATTTTCGCATAACAAATATTTTGACTCGTTTGCTAAATTTTTTTTGCATTTTCTGCAAAATTTTTTCAGCATTCTATCCTGCCTATTTATAATTTCCTAGAATAGTAAAGTAATAAATCCTTCTTTGATATTTAGAAAGACCTATTCCAGGTATATCAAAAAATATTCTGTTAACACCAGTTGTAATTAACTTGTGTGTCACCCAAATACAAGGATGAAGCATGAGTCTATTGAGATTTAGAGCACAGATGTGGGATAGAATTACTAAAAATCGCCGAAGCCCCCTCCATCAAATCCTCCAAAGTCTCCGCCAGTATCAACTACATCACCTTCACTTCCACTCCCTCCAGCATAATTAACTCCTTCTGGGCTGTTGCCTTCACCGCCTTCAGTGGTACTTCCTGTATCGGCTCCTTCGCCTCCGGCCATTTGGCTTTCCATTGGATTCATTGCCATTCCCATCATAGACATCATTGAAGTAAAGAGCATTATGTTCATAATTCCTGAAAATAGCATCATAGGCATCCAAATTCTATTAGAATCCATAAAATCCTGTAATTGAGATCTATCGCCATTGTTATACCATTGCTTTACTTTTTGCATCTGCTGATCTAATTCCTGTTTCTTTGCATTAAGAAGCTTAACGCCTGTTTCAGTAATGCTTGTCCTTACTTTCTTGTTGCCAAAAAAGCCTCTCTTCTCCGTCTTAGTTATCAGTCTCTGATTGAACAAGTCGTTTACAATTAATTCTACTTCACTCTTATGCAGTTTAGTCACTTTTGCAATTTTATCGATACTATTAATGCCCCCGGATATAGCATCCAGTGCCATAAAGTGATTGGGACTCTCGTTGACCTTTATGTCGGTCGACATATGTAATAATATGTGTATGAGTACAATTTAAACTCTATTGATTTTGAGAATTCCAATAATCTTCATGAAAAACAAGATTTAAGCAGAAATCGGCCAAGTGTGTAATATTAGATCTAAACTTGCTATGGATAGTGTGTTATTCAATACTATACAAGCAACAATGTATGAATTAGTTGTTCATTTTGGATTCGGACGGTATTACCAAATACGGCAATAATTCTAAAGGGGATAAAAGAAGTTATCCTAATACAGTTAGCAGATAGTTATATAAAATAATGTATACGTTGGTGTATGATGCATTCGCCTTCATTTGAAAATAGCATACCGCAATGTGGACAAATAAAAATTCCTAATTGTTCTAAATCATCTTTCCTAAGAATAGCGATTTCATCTTCTTCTTTGATATTATCAACAACTATGTAGTCATTGATTTGGTTCTTCCTAAGTATATCTTCCAAGAGTTGTTTAACTTTTTGCCTATCGTTATCATTAGATAACACAATCTTAATAAAATTACCAGCATAATCATTATCTTGACTTCCAGAAAAAGACTTCTGCTTTATAGCGTTTTGAATAACAGATTTCAGATCTTCAGAAATATGTGTAACATCAATTTTTATTGCCATAATACTCGATACGTATTGAGTTATTTAATTCAGTGTCTAATCTTCTCGATCATAAAAATGAACTTTAACAAACATGTGGTAGTTCGTACAAATACCACGTTTTATGCTAATCACATTGGCTTTTATGGTTTTTGAATATTATGTAACTAATAGTATCGGGATTGCGGCACTTTACAAGCAGATATACGCCCGTTATGCTCGGTAAATAAATAGATTAGTAGCATCATACGTATTATATCACGATGAATATCCTTTGAATATTCATCTCCTGAACAATCAGATCTTAGTAGACAAAAATTAGAATGAGTCATTTTTTTCCAGATATAGCATGTCTGTCTGCTAAGATCTTAACTTTGACAAATTTGATTTTACAATTATTTCACCTGTCACAGAATCGACATAACATAGTGAAGCACCTTTCTTGTCTAGAACCTCCCAGGGAAAGTGATTTCCTGTCGTTATTGTGGGCTCTCCCGATGAACCCAGATATCTTCCGATTGAATTAGAATTTGGATCAGATCCAAAAATACTTCCAGTGCCTTTAATGTAAACAAACCTAGTTGCGAAATTCGAATTGTGAGACTGAGCTAACCTATCCTCATTATTCATAACAAGTGAAATCGCTGTATCCGACATTATTGGGATTCGGCTAATGGATGGTACCTTTATAGAAATTTGCAACGCTCTATAAACAAGAAACATTGTTATAATGCCAACTGTTATAGACAGAGATATCTTGGCAATTTTCTTATTCAATTTTTCAAATCCACCGCAAGATTTTCTTAGGAGGACACAATAACATATAGCAGTTGTTACAGATATTGCGTCTTGTATAATAATTTCTTGTCACAACATTGCTGTAATGAACCTGGAATGTTTCTTAGTGCCATTGTTCTTTTCTAATTCTTCTTTTCAAAAGATATCGGTGGGAGGAAATTTTATGTACTTCATAATTCCATTATCTTACGTTTGTGAAAAGCATAAATTTTGTAATACTGGGAGATTATCAGATTATAACTGAGCTAGGAAAGAAAGGCACTACAAGCGATATTTCCGTTTATGATAAAAGAACTTTAGACACCATTTATACCTGGACTGCGCCCGTGGGTTTTCCGGAAAAAATACAACCACTGATGCAAGTAGTAAATATGGCAGAATATGCCATTCTCAATATTGCAAGGCTAGATAGGTATCTTGGAGAGCAAATTATTGCCCTAGATTCCGTAGGTTTTACTGATGGATATATTCTCCATTCCTATGAAATTGATGAGGAAAAATTAAAAATGTTAATTAAGAACACATCTATTTCAGTTTTTAAGATACTTGATAATATTGATCAGCTTAAACGTGAGATAGCTGTATTAGAGCCTAAATCCCTTGAGCTACAGGAAAGTAATAGAAATAATAAATCTATAATTATTCCAATTGATCACGCTTTTGACGTTAAGGGCATTGGAACTGTTGTACTAGGTGTCTTGAAGCAAGGAACTATTAAGGTATATGATAAGCTAAAACTAATGCCTAGTGGAAGGGATATTGTTATAAAATCAATCCAAATGCATGACGATCCTGTACAAGAATCCAAAAGCCCAGCAAGAGTAGGCCTTGCTATTAAAGGAGTTACAAATGAGGAGATTTCAAGGGGAGATATTCTTTGTTCATCAGTCAATAATGTTATGAATGTGGCAACCCCTGGAAATCTCTTGTCCGCACACTTTAAGAAGAACTCCTACTACCAGTCAGATATTTTAGAGAATCAGACTTACATGGCATCTGTAGGGCTACAAGTAAAACCAATAAAAATTAAGAGAATTGAAAATAGTAATGATAGTCTAATTCGAATCATTCCTGATAAGTCAATTGTATATATTCCAGGACAGACGTTTGCAGTATTAAAACCGGATAATCAAGGGATAAGGATAATCGGACAAGGAACTCTGCTTGGTTAGTGGCTTTGTAGCATTGGATTTTTTGGCCTATAATTTCTCAAAGTCAGGAATTCCATTTGAATAACTTTCTCTAGCATAATAAAAACTCAAATTCTGGCAAAAAAGAAAGAGTACAGAGTACCGTATAAAACTTGGAACTAATGTAACTATTGGTGCTAGTACAGAGAACAATATTAAAATATACCGTTGGTTTTTTTCTTATGTTGCGGTTGTGATTCTTCACCCTTTTCTTTTATTCTATTTTCTTTGGGATCTTGTGATAGTTCTTCAGGACTGTCCGAGTGGTCAAGTTTATTTTTGAATATATTGATAGCGTCTGTAACAACTACTCCGTCAGTAGTCAAATCTAATTTGGATTTGTAGCATTCGTTTGCGAGAGCTAATGCTTGTAGTCTTGTCTTATCGTCAGTTGTTGTGGGTTTTTCTGCGATATCTAGCGTTAATCTCAAAATTCGATTTATTCCTGTTAGACAGTTTTGATATTCCTCTGGCAATCTTTCCCGGATGTGTGTATGAAGATTCTCTTGGGCTTGTTGTCTTAGATATTGCATGTCCTTAGTAATGGTAGGCTTAGGAATATGTAATGTATCAGCTATTTCATAGTGGTTGTATCCTTTTACTAATAACTCCTGTACTTTTGATCTACGCCATTCGACGGACTCTTTTCTGTTATTTTGGTTTATTTTCATACTTGACATATCCTGAAACTGCTACTTTGTAATGGAATGAAGTTAGTTTTTAGCTTTATGTATTTTTGAGATATCTCTTTTCTAGACACTCTTGTTCTAGTTATTTATTTAGAAATTTATGAGAAGAGGTATTTGACACTTTCATCTTCTATGGTTGTAGTCTATTCTCATAATCTTTTTACCTTTCCACACGATTTTGTTACCTGAGGTTATTTATTCTTGGATAGTACAAAACAAACCTCTTGGTTCATGAACAGCATATCTCTACATAACAACGTTTAATAAGTCATCGTCCTTGAAACTATCAAAGTTTATCTTTATCATCATTACTCAATTTCTCATCGACATTTTTCTGTAGCTCTTTGTAGCGTTCATATCTTTTGGTCCATTTTGAGAGCACAAACCATTGCCATATTCCTATTCCTAACCATACAATTGAGATTAGAAATGGAACTATGCGTGCTACGCCAAAACCAGGATTAAAGTTCGGACCGAAGCTGTTAGACTCAGTCCCTCTATCGTGAAACGGAAAAGGAGGTCCTAGCAATGCAAAGGCAACTGCAAATGCTAGTGGGGGAATTATCATAATAGTGAGAATCATTATGATAAACATCTTCTTAGTTTTGTTTAATTGAGCAATAATTCCATCCATTATCTCAAAGATACTATCTATTGACTTGTTATCATTATCGTCTTTATTACTTTTGATTGTCACAAAATAATATTCCCCCGTTGCATTATAAGATATGCGGTAACCTTGTTACGTATCATAGGATCACTCTTACACATAATTATCTTTCTGGCTCATTCCTTGGAAACAATGACTCATATGGCCCTAGAATTTCTCTCAAAATCTGCCTTCCTTTCTCTGAGATCCTGTATTTTATTATAATCTTACTTCCCCAGGCTTCTTCTGATTTGTTTATCATATCCTTTTTCACCATGTCGTCGAGAATGTCTTTGTGTTTAACATTATTCAGCCCACAATAGCTCATGAGTTTGCTTTGATTGAGCTCATCATAATCATAGAGTTTCAACAGAATATCCTTCCTCATGTAAATCCTGTCCCGATACTCATGGACCATTTATTTCAGGTACTATAATCTATGACAAAGTCAAGGCTAGACTATTGTCAACATCAGGTATGTAGTATGATGACAGGATAATATAATAACGGTTTCGATTTGATTCACTCGATTGCGTATTAAACATATTTGTATGTAGATACAGTGCATCATATCAATATTTGGATAGGGTTTGAGGAGTTGATTAAATCGACGCACACCCTAACAAAATTCCAGTGATCTGGTGGATTATTTGAACTTATTCGACGGCGTACTTGATATTGCTGTATTTATGTTGGTCTTGCCCATACACAGATGCAAACATGGATAACGATGATAAATGAATGTCGTATCAAATGAAGATGCTGTTCATAAGCATCTAATTCAATATCTTCTTATTTTATTTATAGTAAATCTCAAATTAGGGTTAGGATACCGGCTCTCCCAAAATACGCGTTACCACCTTAAATATGGTATCTAACAATTATAAGATTTTTCCCTACTTATTTATTGAAACATAAAGGAAATTCTAAGATACATATCTTTATTCGGTACTTGATAATAAGACAGGCTTACCATATTCTAGTACTCAGGGCAGACAAGTATTGTAATAATCGATATGGGAAACAAGAATATGAAAAATAATAATCCAAAAGATTCAGCAGCTTCCTCACCAGTATCAGTATATGAGGAAGCGATGAGATGTCTAAAGGAGGCTTTAACTAGATGTCTACAAATGTTAAAAATAAGCCATTATAAGAAGGTGAGTGAAAGAGCTCTTCAGTATATCGGAAACGCTTCTTCTGACCAGATAAAGACTTATGGTAATTGGATTCTTTGTTTAGATGCGATAGCAGATTCTTGCCTAGCTAATAAGCAAATATTATCCCAGTCAGAGACATATGATTTTCTTACTGTAGCAGTTGCAACAAATATAGAAGAAAAAACAAGAACTAAAACAATTGATGATATAATTTTCAGAATCTATAGGGATATTATGGCAAATTATGAGAGTTCAGATGACAAATTAAGAATATCATATCCAAAAATTATTGTTGATGTAGTATCTATTCTTGCTAAAGGGGTAAATATTGAGGGCAAGAAAATCGTACCATATCAAGTAGAAATCTATTATCAAAGAAGGAAGGCAAATGTAGGTACTTCAATAGCTGCACAACCTGTTACTCCCCCAACATCAACATCGGCGACTGCTGCTAGTATTGCCACTATAGAGAAAAAGAAAAACGAAGAACCCCAAGATAATTCATTACCTAAATCAAAGCCAACAGATAGTTATGGGCATCTGAACCAGGTTAATGAAGAGGATAGGGAAAAAATTATTGAAAGTCTCAATAAGATAACCAGCAGAAGCAAAAAGGAACTAGAATCCTCACTTACAAAACTTCAGAGGATAGACATTATAAGATTAAGACACCTGTGCGAAAACTATGGGAAATTGCAAAAATACTGTGAAATAATACACGGATCTGAAGAGAAATTCAAGGTAGAGCTTCAGAAGGATATTGGAAGAAAACTTTCTCATCATCAGCTTCAACGTGCTGCAAACTCCATAAAACAAGCCAAAATGTATATTGAAAATGTTTTGGACGGCAAATTTGAACCACATGGTTCATATGGTATTAACCATGTCAAACACAATCTAGAATATGGCTATCAGCTTACAGGACTAATTCAGTCCAAGAAGCGAAGCTCTACTCACAAGAGATGAAGAAAGACACTGTTACTGTTCTATCGTACTAATAAATGTCAACCTCGTTTTTGAAGATTGGTTGATGCAACTTTATTTTGATAATATCGGTGCAAAAAAGTAAAGTATGTTACAATTAGACCAGAACACAGAACAAAAGGAAAAGGCAGCCGTTTAAATCTTTATTTTTCCTTTAGTGAAAATACCTCTCACCCCATGGAGCATCTGTGGATTCGATTTTCAAATAGTATCCATTTAATAGGTTTTCATTATTTTTTTGAGATATGAATATTACCATGAAAATCGCTCTTCCCATGTGTTTTGCAGAAATAACATGTGCAGGTTATGACACAAGAGCATCGAACCGTAAATAGCACTAGATATAGACTATTATCGTTAACGTATTGTGAACCCGATACTCTTTTTTAACAATGCAGAAATTAGCTCTAAATAAAAGCTAAGCCAATCATTAAATCAATTCACGGTTCACAATAGTTAATGGTAATTCTCCATGTAAAATTCTGACAATATTCATTACAATAATGTTTGTTATTGCTTCAACAGATTCGGAGGTCCATCCTGCAACGTGTGGAGTAAGAAGAAAATTGTCAAGTTGTAATAATTTATCATTAATATTCGGAGGTTCTTCCCAAAACACATCAAATGCAGCTCCTGCAATTATTTTGTTGGTTAATGCGTTAAGTAAGGACTCCCTGTCAACTATTGCAGCACGAGCAACATTTATCAAAAATGCAGAACGTTTCATTGAATTCAGTTCATTTTCCGATATCAGTTCTGTAGTTTCTTCTGTAAGTGGTACGTGAATTGAAACATAGTCAGCACGGACAAGCCATTGAGAAAGCATGTCTGGTCCTCCTATCTCGTTTACAAAGTAAGTCCTATCAATATCTGGCCTTTTCGAGAAGGGGTCATTTGTGATGGCAATAATATGCATCCCAAATGATTTAGCTCTTTTTGCTACCTCTATCCCGGTAGCACCTAAACCAATAATAAAGAGAATTTTTGATTGCAATTCAG
>JBPCNB010000628.1:0-1711 GCA_051001675.1 Nitrososphaeraceae archaeon
ATGCATAACACTCCCTAATTCAAATGCATCGCCGCCGCTAATTTCAAAATCTAGACCCATTCCTGTGACTCTGGCAATCGACCAATACATTGCAAAACTTACGAATATGGCAAAAATCGACACAAAAGTTGAAAGATTGGCAATAGACCTCGCTCACAAGACTAATAACAACCTTATAGCTGATGGCAAAGCACCAAATGGTTTAGCTGCGGCATACATTTATCTGGCGGCACTATTACTAGGCATAAATCTTTTACAGATGGATATATCAACACTTGCTGGTGTTACAGAGGTCACTATCCGCAATAGATGCAAAGACATTTTATCAAATTTTAAACTTAAGGTTAAAATTAAACCTATAGCAGGAATTGCTTTGACCGAAGCTTGACACATTTATGGATAGATTGCACACATTAGTCCATACTGAGAACACTGAATAACAACACCTTTCACATAAACATAATAATGACTTCTACATAGTAGAAAATACTATTTATATTAATCTAATTCTAAATTTAGTCCTATGGGAAAAATAAACGGAGAGACTGTTGCAGGAATAGCCCTTATATTTTTGGCATTATTGTTTATAATGGCAGGAACGGTAAATTCTGTCTGGGCTCTGCTGTTCTGGGCCGACATTCTTATTCTTGTTATTGGGGTAGCATTTGTGGTCCTAGGATTATGGAGTCTCAGAAGAGACCGAAGTCATGCCCTAGCGGAATAGCAGAATAAAGTATAGCTCGAAATGTCTGGGGCATTCGAGGAGGAACAATTGTGTGAAGTATACTTCAGCCATTTTAATGATTCAAAAACTATTTACCGAAGAATTAGATTGTGACACAGTTATAGATGGAATGAGATGTGATGTAGTCTCTTTACTAAAATTTAGTTTGATATATTCCAGGGCAAGTATTAAATGGCAATTTATAACATGAATGTACCTTTGAGATTGACATTCTTCTGTAAGCGGGGGACCCATGTGGATTGTCCCGGCGTGTGGCCGATGGACTTCAGGGATGAATCTACTCATGATTGCTCTTTTGATATTGTAATATCAAAATGTGATTGTAAATGCCACAATGATGTCTAGCGTATTATCTCTCCAACTGTATCCTGTGTTGATATAATCTAATGGTAGGTTGAATAAGCAATTCCCCTTCTCCGGCACCGATGTTGGAAACTCAATATGATTAATAAGAATAAATAAAAATAAGAATGAGATATTCGGGTTTCGAGAAGATGACGGTAATTCTAACTATAATATTTAACGTAGGTTAGATTGAAAATGACGATCATTGTAGGATCCAGGTCATCAGAATTATCGTGGGCGTCATTTACTCATGAGCTCTTATTCTATCCAGCAGATACTGAGCCTTCCGACGAATATCTTCATTAACCTTTACGATAACCATTCCCTCAAGAGGCTGACCATACAAAACCACTGATCCATCTGGTACCAAGATAAACAGTGGCAGGGCGAGCATGTCTTCTTCTCCATAAACAAATATTCTAACTGGAAAAGGCACTTTCAATGCGTCTTTAATAGTCCCTATAGCATTTCTTGATATCGATCCAGCTTTATTTGAACACTCCATGTAGGATAACCTTCCTTGTTCAATCTCCTCAGCAAACGGAGAGATTTTAGTTCGATCCAAAGGTGTTCTCCTTTCCTTCCCATCTACGACAGACAAATCGGGAACTATTCCAAATG
>JBPCNB010000629.1:0-5548 GCA_051001675.1 Nitrososphaeraceae archaeon
TAAGTTGTGGCATTTGGAATCCTGAGTGTCAAATGAATTACAAATTACGTAACTCGCATGATAAACCCTATTGATTATCATTTGTGATGTTCATAGCCCATCAGCGCAGCAATATTTTAGCCGAAGAATAACGAATCGAAGATACTTCTGTGATTTGGTAGTGTGCCTTTCCAGTGCAAACTTGGGAATATTGTATTGTGCAGTAGGAATATGTTAATGCAAAGGGTACCGTTCGTTATTGAGGATTTTGGCGACAGCGTTAAAACGGCAAATAAGAGTATCATGCGGTAATGATGTGAGAAATGGTGGCTTTAGCTAGAAAAAATGAGATGCAATGTTTTATTTTGTTTTGCAGGAATACCCAGGATTGTGTTCGGTTCAACCATGGTTACCGTTTTGGCCAAGGAAAAGGGTAGTAACCTCAAATAAGAATCAAGCAAAAAAACTCATAATTTGTCTTTATATAACGACACTCAGAGAACAGAGTATTCTTTAGTCTCGCATGGTCCCCCGAAGGGAGTCATCTAACTCAAAAGGAGGCTTTAATATATTACTTCCTTATACAATTAAGGGCTTTTCAAATATTCCAAATCCACTGCTAGAATTGTAAAAAGTGTTTGGCGGAAGCCAGGTAATACAAGGTATATCAGTTCTCAAACCTGGTAATAGAAATACTCGTGCTCATTGAGATAGAGATGCTACCGATAGAATAAAGTGCTCCCTCATACTGTAAACTTTCAATCTCTGGTCGAATAGTCATGTATCGCCGGTACACGTTAGACGAAGTAAAGCACAAAATAGTGGGTCTTTTACAGGGCGATAGGGCTGGATTGTCCGGTATTGAAATTGCCGCAAAGACAGGCATTAACAGGATGACGATTACTAAATACCTCAATATCTTGTTGACGCTAGGATTGGTAAGTAAGAAGAAAGCAGGCCCTGTGAATATATGGTATTTGGAATCAGGAATTATTGATCTGGAATTTCCTTTCAATTCCCTTGAAGTTCAACAAAACTTCATCACTGCTATTTTTGAAAACGATTATGAGAAATCGCAAAGAATAATTTTAAGTGCTCTTAATTCGACGTTAGATAAAATAAGGATTTTAATCGATATCGTTCTTCCAACTTTCAACACAATGAATGAACTTTATAATCGGGGTCGCATTGGAGACACCGAACGCATCTCCCATCTGACGATTCTATCGGAGATAGTAGATTTGATAAAGTTTAATTCACATCTAGAAACCACTAGGCACAATGCACATGTGCTCTCGGTGGCCAGCTCTGAGGATAAAATATTTTTGGCGAAAGCCGGAGCACTCGCATTGCGGATTTTGGGTTGGAATTCTTCCTACTTAGGAAATGTTGAACGGCATATAGATCCTTTTTTCGATATGGATTTCCAACGATTCCTAGGAAAAATTTGGAATGAAAAAAAGGGGTTGATCGTAGTGTGCATTTTTTCGTCTCAGGAGAGCTCCTTGCGTTTTTTGTCCCTTGCTGCGAATACGCTGAAAAAAAAACTCAAGGGAGAACTTTTCGTAGTTCTATTGACTTCACTTGAGCTAACTGATAAGAGTGAGCATATAGGCGCTGATGTCGCGTTCACCGACTTAGGATCCTTAATTGACTGGTGTGAAAAAAAGTTTAGAATCTATACGGGACAATAAACTTCAACTAGTCTCGAGTCACAGGCGGTGGCGACTCTGAATTGTGTTGCCGTTCAACCATTCAAAACTTTCTTAAATCACGTTCATAATGATATGTACTCCCATACAGTCTATGTGTTAACAAGATCCATCCCTCGCTCTTACATAATCCTTTTATTAGGACTGCACTCCACAGTTCTTACTTGGTAAATTTCTGTCCTGAATGCGGTGGCGACTTGAAATTTGATCCTGTTAGCAAGGATTTAATTTGCAAGAGCTGCGGGTTGTTTGCTTCAAGAGAGAAACTCGAGGAAATTCGTGATAAAAGAAGTGAACAGTTGAAAGACGGAAGGAAAAGCTTACATGATGACTACCTTGATTGGTGGCAGACTTCAAAGAAAGATAAACAGAACAGGTAAATCTGGAATATCAGCAATAAAAAATAATTATTGGTTTTTAGTACTCTTCTGGAGGATCAAACGAGATAATTTGTTCCTCTTTTATTGTTTTTAATGTAGTCATCAATTCTATCTCCACGATTCTTGGATATTTCCTTACCTTGTGTACCAGAATATCCCTCATCTCATCTAGATTCCGGGCACGTATCTTCAATAGTAGATCAAACCTACTAAGCATTTCATGCATCTCTAAAATTTCGTGTATGGTGGAAAGGTATCTGGCGACTTCTTCCGCGTACCCGGGTTCAACGTTTACGCCAATGAATGCAACATGATTGTAACCGAGTCGATTGTTGTCGATAGAAATTGTAAATTTATTGATAACTCCTGTGGCAACTAGCTGCTTAATTCTAACATGCACAGTAGCATCTGATATTCCGATTTGTTTGGCTATTTCGACAAATGGCAAAGATGAGTCTTTGCTCAAAATGCGAAGGATCTTCAAACTAATTCCATCTAAAATTGTGTAGTCGACCTTCCAGGGCTTTATATGCCCCTAGCATAATTAAACACTTAAGTCATATTTTTAGAACTAGTTCATTCATTGCATATAGATATCTTCAACCCATTATGATAGGAAGGACCACCAACCCCTAAGCATTCTTTTTTTAGCGAACCATAAGAAGCCATGCGCTGTCTTCCTCTAGGCTGCGTGTATAGGTTTAGGTTTGGGGCCAATCAACCATCTGACGATTAAGGAGTCAGCACCAAAATTGCGAGGGCAGGTTGCTACGTGATCCTTTTCTTGATCTGCTATTGATCCACTTTACGTTTCTATCTTGAAAAGTGCCGGGCGATGAGCAAAATAGTAAAAACACTAATAATAGTCTCTTTCTCTATCCAACTGCGCCACACTTCTATGTTACAAAAACCTTGCCTCAAGTGTCAGAGCGCGATGAGCGTGTACAGCAGACCATATTCTGGCGAAACTCTGTGCAAAAAATGCTTCCTTTCCGCCATAGAAGAAAAAACATGTAAAACCATAAGCAAGTTCTCAATGCTTAAGCATGATGACAGAGTCGCAGTAGCCGTCTCTGGTGGCAAAGATAGTCTATCATTATTATATGTTCTGAAAAATATTTTTGAAATGAGTCATCGACCCTCACCTATTGCCATTACGGTAGACGAGGGGATCAAAAATTACCGCGATGAGTCATTGGAAATCGTGAAGAAGTTTTGTGCCAATCTTAAGATAGAAAATAAGATTGTTAGCTATCAGGAGCTGTTTGGACTTGATATGGACGTAGCAGTTTTGAAGAGACCCTCGACTAAAATAACTTCCTGTTCTATATGCGGAACCTTCAGGAGGAGAGCTATTGACCTTGCGGCAGAGAGTGTGGATGCGAATGTTGTAGCAACAGCGCATAATTTGGATGATCAAGTGCACACTTTCATGATTAATATGATAGCTGGCGATGTGCAAAGGATAGGTTGGACTCACCCGCAGTCTGTAACAGCCCAATTCCATACTTTAAAGAAGATAAAACCATTCTGCGAGATCTATGAGCAGGAGATCGTTTTCTATGCTTTGCAGCGAGGGATCCCTTTTCAGACTGAAAATTGTCCCTATATGAATGAGAGCATCAGGACACAGATTCGTGAATTTATTAATAGCCTTGAAAAGGAACGACCAGGAATTAAATACAACATCTACAACTCTGTGCTAAAAATTTCTAACAATTTGAGAACTTTTCCAAACCATACTGAATCTAAGACATGCTCAAGATGTGGACGATTATCAACATCTGAGAATTGCTCTGTATGTAAGACACTCTCAGTTCTCGGGACAAATGAGATGACTCCTGGCGAGATTGGATGAATTCTCGTTGGACAACTCAGTCTAAACAAGGGCCTGACAGCTCTTGTTTTGAGACAAGTAAATTCGACTCGTGTTCACATATTCGGGTCGCTTATTCATTGGCCAGTTGAGAACTATTGGTCGTGTAGATGTGAGTTATCTGTAAGGGCTAATTACTATTTGTTTTTTTTAGTTTTAGACAACTGCTGTTTCCTTGCTGCGTCCAAGTTATCTTCCCTTACCTCTTCAACATTTTCATCGGGATTGCAGTTTTCGACGCTCGCATCTCGGGAGTCAGAGACATCCAATAATAAGAAATCCGACCCCTAATGCATATAAGCTTTTAGTTCAGCAGGGGATTCTCAATATCCTCAATGAAACTGAGGTAGTAATCTACCCACGAATATAAACTACACTTTCATTAAGTAACGGACGTATTCCACAAACCCATTACACGCTTTGAGCATCACGATAAGGGTGTAGAGAACAATATGATGATTATACTAAATAAATAAATGCTAACAAAGGATTCCGATAACCCATAGGTGCCTTCTACTTGCGGTGTAATACTCTAAAATAACAGTTGCGGTCACGAGTATTTTAGTGATTTGTAAAACTAAAGGCTTTTTGTTCGGTACTTAATTTTCGAATAAAGAGAGGTCCTGACTTTACATAGTTCTTAAATACTATTTTTCTTCTTTCAATGTAGCGATTTGAAGGAAGAGGATCTCAAAATGGTTTGGTGTTGTGACGATTGCGGATCGAGTTTTTTCTTCAACTCTGATGCCTTGGATCATGGGAAGCTGACTAAACACTTCCGAATAACAAAATATGATCTTCGTTCAGGCAGACTCGCAAATGAGTCTTCAGGATAAAATGCGATAATCGAGTTTTGCTGAACGAGGACTGCATGCTCTAGCCTTAATTGAAAAAGAATTTCAAATACGCTGGCCAGATGACTCAACATTATGAGTTCGTTGGCACTTGGAGCATCTTTTGTTTGCGTATCTAAAATCGTTTCTTCAGGGCTAGCGGAAATAGTACACGGTTAACATAAGTGTGTTGTAAATTCTAGTAAACGTAATTTGAACACTTTCAAAAAATCCATTCAATGACTGTTGAATTTGTGCCTCAAATGACGACCAAATCATCATGGAAACAACAAATACAGCGACGCCTATTATTCCGGCTATTTTAAATTTCTCAGCCGGGGTAATATTGTCTCCAGGTCGTCCCATTTGTTCTTTCTCCTCCGTGTATTCTTTCCCTTAATATACCAGTATGCGGATTTACCTGCAATCTAGTTGGAAAGTATAGGAAAACATTAATGTTTTGATTAGTGGTTTCTTTGTTTCCCAGGGCTGACAATAGTCCTTCGCTAAGGAAACAACTAAAAGAGAATTAAAAGGTTTCTTGAAGTTGTGAAACACTTCAGTAAAGAACATGTTTGCGAGTTATCCTCTTTGACGATTTGGTAAGAACAAGACATCAGTAGGCTAATCTTGGCGGGTACACTGCAGACAGGCTAAGACATCATTTTGGCAATTGGTGACACAGTCGTAAAAGCGGGCATTATTTTATTTTATTTTATTTTACGCCGCAATTTATAGCGCGGAGAGATCTCGTATTTAGTTTGAACC
>JBPCNB010000630.1:0-1817 GCA_051001675.1 Nitrososphaeraceae archaeon
AATGCAATCCAAACTGTAGCCTCCGAAGCCGGGAGAATAGATGTTTTAGTCAATAATGCTGGTTATGGACTTGGTGGTGCATTTGAAGATCTTTTAGTTGAGGAGATTAAAGATCTGTATGAAACAAATGTATTTGGTCTAATAAGGGTAACTCAGGCAGTCCTCCCTATAATGAGAAAACAACGATCTGGGATTATTGTAAATTTGAGTTCGGGAGCTGGGCTTTTTGGTTATCCGGGAGGTTCAGCTTATGTTAGTTCTAAATTTGCTATTGAGGGTTTGAGCGAGTCTATGACATATGAATTAGAACAATTCGGGATAAAAGTGGTGTTGATAGAACCTGGATTTATCGATACCAACTTTGCAAGCGCAATGGTCATTGCTAAGAAAGCACGAGATCCAAGTTCGCCATATTCACAAATGATGCAAAAATTAGCAGCAAACTCAAGTGAAATGATAAAGAACGCTTCTCCTGTTGATGTCGTTTCGAAAGTTATCCTACAAGCTGTTACAAGCAAAGACCCAAATCTTCGATACTTGGCAGGCAAAGACGTAGAAAACTGGGCCGCGAACAAGAAGGCCATGAGCGATACAGAATTCCATAACATGATGAAGAATCTTGGACAATGAACTCCTCCCCATTGTAATTCTTAGCGGACGAGACATCCCAACCATGAGTGGAGATTTGCACTTGCAATGACTCCACTAACTAAAATAAACTTGAATCATACTTCTTATGACAAAATAAGAATAGTGGAGATAGCGAAGTCAAATGGCCAATGATGATACTCCCACTATTGTATGTAAGAACAATGAGGAATAAGTAACTGTATGCATATTTATGGGCATGAAAATCATTACATGGTGATTGCGTCACTTGCCATGAACCAATTTCCCCCGAGAATGACACGGAAGGGAAAGATAAAAATCAAATAATATTGAACTAGTAATTTCGGTCGGTACATATAACACTAAATTGCGCTTAGCTAAAATGCCATTACAACAGTCGAAAATAGAACAAGATAAGAACGGATAATCCAATAAGTAATAATGGTAACAAACTTGGTAACACATGATAACAGCTCAGCTCTAAAATCCTTCAATATGCTATTACTAGATATCTAAATAGAAGAAGCAAGTCTCTACATTGTGATAGACTGAAAATCATCACCGTATCTGAAAAGCCAGAAAAATGGACTGAGAAAACCTGGGCCTCTGAACAAGGATATTCACATAATACCAGGGATATTCTGTTGTTTACAGATGCAGATACTTACAATATGCATAAAGACGTTTTATATGAAACTGTATCATACATTAATATAAAAAAACTAAAGCAAGGACATTGTTAGCGAGGCACTAGACGGATGTTGTCAGAAATATTAGTACTGTACCATAGAAAAACAACTGTTGTGTAATGCATATATCCTTTATGCACACTACATATGCTGACACATGGTACTTGGGACACTAATATACATAATCATAATCGTCATAGCTATAATAATTATTATAGCCCTACTGAAGTTTCTGTTTCAGTTGTTCTTTATTGCACCTATAGGCATTGACGTTTTGGATCAGGAAATCTTTAACAAATTCCTTCTCTCTTTACACCCTTTATCCCCTTCACAGTAGCAAACCCGTATTTGCTTACAGAAAAATAGTTAATTTTCATTTAAGCAAAGTAGAAATAGCTAGGAAACGTAGTTATATGTGGTATCAAAGCAATATTTTAAAATGCCGCAGACCTTTCAGTGTTGAAAAGATAGTTCCTAAGCATCATCAAACTTTAGGTCAGGATTCTATGACTTGATCAT
>JBPCNB010000631.1:0-9016 GCA_051001675.1 Nitrososphaeraceae archaeon
CTTCAGTTCTTCCTATCCTGGGTGTTGTCACTGTTGTCACTACCTTCATGGCACCATATATAATCAAGCTTGGAAATAAAGTAAAGTTTTCTTCTGGCGCTGATGATGATTTGTAACCTGAAGCGAAACTCTTTTCGCCCCCTTCAATACTTGCAACTTATTTCCTGGGGGCTTTTCCCTAACTATCCCAAAAGCAAGTTATGTTTATCATAGGTAGATTTATGAGAAATAGATTTAGATTGGTTATTACTGGAAATCCAGGTGTAGGGAAACACACAAGCGCTAAACTTGTTGCTAAAAAATTCCGACGATCAAAAATAATAGACATAAACGAAGTAGCTTTAGTCAACAACGCAATTTTGGATGATAATGATAAACATGGAATAAGCATTGATATAAAAAAAGTTAGTAAGCTTATTGCTCATGAGACAAAAACAAATGCAGAAGGTCTAATCCTAGTGGGTCATTCGGCACCTTATGTGATAGATCCCGGTCGAATAACTAAAGCTATAGTTTTGCGACGCTCACCTTATGAACTAATTTCAGTTTTCCAGCAAAGGCATTATACATCTGAAAAAGCAAGAGAGAATATCGCTTCTGAGATTCTTGGAGTATCACTTTATGATTCAGTCATGTCTTTTGGAAAAGACAAGATCGCTGAAGTCGATACTACAGGAGAAATCCCTGCGCGGACCTCGGACAAAATAGTCTCATTGCTACAAAAAAAATTAAGGCCGCAAATCGGATTTGTCGATTGGCTTTCTCTTGTAAACAAGAATGGAGATTTACAGAGATTTCTGGAATATTAAAATTCATTCCATTCTCTATTGATAGTTCTCCAGGTACCCCTTTTTCGGAAGTTAGGAAGTTTCTTTGTTGTGTCATCTTGACAACATTATTAGGTTTGGAAAGATTCCCATGAATCCATACATATATTACCAAAGCCATATCCATATGAAAATATATGACTGCGGTAATTCTCAGAAGATTTGGGGAAGAGACAGTCCAGTTTTTGGGCAAGAAGGTATCGATCGAAACTTCAGATCAAAAGACATACAATGGAACTTTGACTGGTATCGATGATAAACTTGATGTGGTGTTGGATAGTGTAGAGGGGCACGGAATCCTCAAATTGATCCTAAATGGTTCCTTTGTCAAAGAAATAAAATTAATGGAGAAACCATTTGATTTTAAATCTCTCTCTGATAGACTTTCTAGAGTGTTTCCTGGTTTAGTAAAAATTAGGGAAGATGTAGGGGCCATTATAGTAATGGACAAGATAAAAGTCACACAAACGGGAATTGAAGAAGGCTCAGGGCTTGCGGCCGATAGGGTTAAAGCAATTTATGATGAATTCGTGAGAGAGACAAAGAAGTCGGGTTAACCTTGAGGTGAGATACACTGGGGGAGACGAATCCGTTACCCTTTATGATTATGACATTGTCATTTTCTTGTTTCAGGAAGAGGATTAGAAAATGTTGATGAGGTCGCAGTTCATTAATCTGATAGAGTTTTTCTCTTTATGCATGTACTTTTGTATCCAATATGTCGTCCGTTACACACAAAACCTTAATTGCAGATCTCTTTAATAGTGATTTATCTTCACCTTCATGCAAGTCAACGTATTCTAAAGAATTACTCTATGATTAGTCATCTAACCATAGTATCTAACATGTTATATTATTGTACTCTGGGTAAGCAGGGCCAGTATTATCTTCGCTATTGTATCCCAACTTCCAATAGTTAGCGACGGTTGTACATAAGTCACATTCGGAAAATAGTTTCCGCCCCTCTCATTGACCCTTTCTGCCATGGAAGAAGATACCATTGAAGTTTGCGTCACCTAGACCAATAGCAAGACCCATCTCATGTCTTGCATCCTGTCCTATCATCGCTGTGTCAAGTTCATTGCCTTTCACATCCATGTTTATTTTTACCTTCGCCTTATTGATAAAACCATTTCCATCAAAAATGGTCGGCTATCTCCTCCGCTTGTTCTTTATTATCATACTGCAAATCAGTTTCTATGTCAGAATTTTTCTTGGCTTGAAACCTCTTCAAGGTTTAATAGTCCTATCTCAATATCCCATTCCTTTACTTCATTACGAATTGCCTCTTGCTGCTCTGTTGCATCTTCCCTCTTCTATAGTAAGTCAGAACACCACTTTCATCCTGACCACTTTTTGTCTTATCTTCCGCTGCTGCAATGAAATGGTACAAGGTGTAGGATGACTAACAAAAACAAGCCACTAACAGGACACTACAGCGTTGTGTTGCCGTCATGGTTTCGCAAGACAAAGTAATGATTACACCTAAAACAGCAAATCCTCTGCAACTTTCGAAGTGACCCCCGAATATCATGAAAGGAGCTCACTAATAATAATCTATAAATAATTAATAAAAATTGTGTAAAATATTTAAGGTGGTTATTAATAATTCTATCTTGTATTGCCTATCGTGAGCGTATCATTAAATGACGAAATAATGAATGAAATGGAGAAGCTCCAGAAGCTGCTTGGTTTTAGTGGAAGATCCGAGATAGTCAGAGCTGGAATACGTAATATGCTCTCTGAAGAGAAACAGCGTAATGATTTAACCGGGATGCTTCATTCATTGCTTTTAGTAATTCACGATGAAAAGTCAGATGATGAAATAAGTAATATGAGGCACTCTTACGATAAATTGATAAACACCCACCTACACAGCAAGATTGATAGAGATAGATGCCTTGAAATTTTTCTTCTTCGAGGCGAGGCAGAAGAAATTAGGCGTATGACTAGAGAATTTCAAGCTAATAAGAGAATGGATAATGTTAAACTTATTCCGATGTAACAGAGGATAGTATGCATGAATCGGTTTCATCAGATGTTGCATTATCGTCTCAAGAGTACACGCGCAGATATTCTTCTATTGGGTTAGATTAGATGTGCTTTTCTCTCAACTTTTCGATGATTGTGGTTTGGTTAGGACTCTTGGTCAAGAGATTCCTAGTAGCAAAGTTCTTGATGAGCATTTTGGAAAGCATTTTCAGCAGAAGCAGGATGTATACTTCGGTAATAGGTATTTGGCTATTAAAATCTAAAATGGGGGCTTATATGTTAACAAAAAGACTTGAATCTAGTAGAGGAAAAAATATGGGAAATAAATCATGTAATACGACAGTTAGTGTGGGGTAGTTCCAAGTTTGATCCTTTGGGAAATTTTCGAATTCGGTTTCATGCAACGCGCACTGATAGCAGGGATTGCTATCTCTGCGGTCTGCTCAGTAATTGGGTTATTCCTTGTACTAAGAAGACAATCCTTGTTTGGTGACTCTCTCGCCCATATGGCATTTGGGGGGATTGCAATAGGCATGTTTATTAACACCTATCCACTTTGGACTGCTATTCTTGCTTCGATTCTGGCTGCTTTAGGTATTACTAAATTACGTCACTCAACTAATATACCAGCTGACTCGGCCGTTGCCATTATGTTGTCCTCTGGTCTTGCTTTAGGCATACTTCTGTTAAGCATATCTGGGGGGTTTTCTGTGGATCTATTTAGCTTCCTATTTGGTAATATTTTGCTAGTGAGTATGGAAGACACCTTGCTGATCCTAACAATGACAGCAGCAGTTTTGGTTTCAATTTCAATCCTTTATAAGCAATTTTTGTATATTACATTTGATGAAGAACAGGCCAAAGTTAGCGGGTTACAAGTATTAAAACTCAATTATCTTTTCATAGTCCTTGCAAGTGTAACCGTTATCGCCTCTATGAGATTGGTAGGAATTTTGCTAATCTCTTCGCTAATAGTAATTCCAAATATTACCGCCATGATGTTCGGGAAAGGTTTTAGAAGAACCGCATTAATTTCTGTTTTCATATCAATGGTTTCTGTTGTATCAGGTATAGTGTTATCGTATATACTGAATTCGGCCCCAAGTGGGACAATAGTTCTTATTTCCGTCTTTGTCTTTCTAACAACATTTTCTGTAAAATATTCGATCAAAAAACTTGGCAACAGATAATCAAAATTAATGACCCTGCTGGAACCGAAAAGTCTGGGGATCCTTTTTGTACGGTGGTCGGTTGTGCATTTGTGGGTCCTAATACAAATCTTTAGTCAATTTAGCTTCATATACTAGGCTCTCGCACTTATTCTATGGTTTTGAAAATTAGACCACACTGCGAGGTTACTTCCACCCTCACTTTAGCTTAGGCCAAGATACCGTCCTTTTGAAGCCAGGAATTTCTATTGATAACTTTGGTAATCCCAAGTATAAGGACGAAACGTTATGATTGTGACTTCGTCACAACCGCGCCAGAAATCCGGATAGAAATTGACAAAATAAGCAGACAAATCTGTCCAAGAACTATTCAGAACAACTATTGTTTTTTCAGCCTAGAATGAGATCGCCTTAAGTGTGTGCCATCAAAGAACCTAAAGGCAATCGGTATGCTATTATCAATGGTAAGGTAAACCTTCACTTAATATGAAGATTTTTATATGCTAAACCGTCAAATGAAGACATATTTTGTCACCAGAAAAAATTACTCAAATTAGGCCGCCAGCCAAAACCAAAACTGACACGATTGACGAGATCTTTAGTACAATATTATCATATGGTGAAAGTGGCGTATCTCAAACGGAAATCTCAAAGATATTTTCTCTAGATAGTAGGGATAGCTCTAGGCATGTAGGGTCATTGGAGAAGCAGTCATTAATAACGCGTGAAAAAATGCTGTATAAGGGTAGATGGACATACAAATTAGTTGTAAAAAAGTCACCACCTGCCGCGGAACATTACCGAAAATCTATCGATATAGAAAGTATCGAACAAGCACCGTGCTTTAGCTGTTTACATCAACATTCGTGCTCTCCGGAAGATGATACGAGTCCATATAATCCTGCAAATTGTACCTGGATCGAAGAATGGGTATTGACGAGCACTAGTCCGATGTTAACGTCCAAGCAAGAGCAGGAATCTTAACTCGAAACTATTTTTGTCTTAAGCGTAGCTTAACTCATCAATCAACGAGACCGGATTAAAGTTCATCGCTAAACTGTTTATCTTGCAGCGTGACTGCAGATTCAACTCTGGCTGTACCTTGAACTTTCCAATTAATATCGGAGGGACTATTGGCAATTTTATTAAAAATAGTCTCTGTAGATTGTGAGGGTGTGATCTCAAATAGCGATGTCAAATTGATAGATTGACTAGGTAAAATTACTGGCCTTCCACTAGGGGGGATATCTTCAAATGAGAGGAATGAATCACCCAATAGCGTGTTATCTGCAGATAGATTATATTCGATTTTCGAAGTTGTTACGGTCTTGTCTGTAGGGTTAGTAAGGTGGAATACAACATCTAATTGCATACTCTTCTGCTCATCACTAGCAGGCACAAATTTTACATCGGATAATTCGATAGTAACTCTATCAAGCCCGGTTGCAGTCAAGGACGAGATATATGGAAGGACAATAATTGCCCCCGCGACTGCGACTACTGCTACCATGAGAACTATTCGACGTTTCGTCAAAAACATACAATGTTCGAACTAAGTTAGTGTACTATTGAATTAAAACTTTTCTGAAACCATATCCAAAGTGATAAGATAAGTCATATTTTATATTCGTTGCATTTCCTTGATGAGTGCTCCAAAAATTAACTCAACAAGAAATCAACTCCAAATCTCACCAGGAAAAAAATTGCCGTTGCGTAATCAAAGTTCATTATATTACAGTTTTTCAACTGGTTATCATATACAATGCATTTATTTGTGTCAGTTATAATATGAAGACAGTCTGAACAAAGATGGTTCTTCTCGTTGAAGGGCTAGTAGTATGGTTACATCTAGTTGCTGCTTCGATCTGGGTTGGTGGCTCAATTTTCCTTGGCGTAATTCTTTCACCCATGCTTAAGACAATTACAACGACTGTTGAAGAGCGAATTGTGATTTTGATAAAAGTCGGCAAGAGATTTAACTATATTGCCACACCGGCTTTTGGAGTTCTAGTCATAACTGGCATTTATAATTCCAAAGCATTCCTCTTAGAACCCAACACATTATATCAAACCAATTATGGCTTGATTCTCCTGATGAAAATTATCTTAGTAGCTGCAACTTTCGTCGCTTATATACTACACATTAGGATTATGAATACAAAAACCGAGACGCAAATAATAACAGGAAATGCAAGTAAGACATACATCCAATCTGTTCGCACTAAAATTATCTTTCTCGGAAGAGTTATAGTTATTTTATCAATACTGATCTTATTACTTGCAGCCTTTCTAGATGTCGGAGGGCTGGTTTAAATTCATTATTATGAAAAAGGCACATGATCCTGTAGTGCCTATATAGATCCTTATACTTTGGTGTTTCGTCTTCATGATCTGCTCTGATATCATCTCCTAGTATGGTAACCAGTAGGTATGTTAGGTTGAATATAGGCAGTAATTGTGAATATCCTCATAGACTTTTTTGATAATGAAGAGTGACAATTGCTATACAATTATCAATCATTTTCTTTTGTCGTATAGGATTTGTTAGGTCTCTTGAGATTATTCTCTTCAGTTGGAGTGCTCTGATTCTTGTTAGGATGCAATAATTCCTCTGCAATTAACTTAAGTTTTTCGATGTTCTCTGGAATCGTAGTTTTTCTTAACACATCTACTGATATGCCCTTGTTTCTGGCAAAATTAATACTGCCGAATCCAACTTCTTTTAACTCCGACGTTGAAAAACCTCTTGCAGCTCTAATTGACTCAATACCTCGAATCCGACGTCTAACAATCGGATGACTAGCTTTCATGAAGGGACTAGATGTCTTCCATGTAATAAGAATGCATACCTTGCTCCTTAGCCAATCCTTACTTCCGGCGGCTATCGGCCCAAATATTTGAATGCGAGATTTGCTACGAATTTTTTGCATGATAAACAACTTGCCCAACTGATTTGCTTAGATGACTGGGTCTAATATCAAGATTCTAGGGAGTATTAAAAGATGAAGACGCATGTTTTTATTATCTTGTGTGCAGTTCCACAAACAATAACGTGTATATATTTCTCTCATATGCATTTATAGGCAAGGTGTAACAGACATTCGTTCATATTCAAAAGTAGGTGATAAAAATAACTCAAAACCTTGACGGGAAAGATAGTGTGAATGTGTCAATAGTGGTAGGAGATATACGCGTACAATTCAATGGAACTCCTGAATCAGTTATGAGATCAGTTATCGGCTTTCTAGCGAAACAAATCCCTGCAATTGACCTCGCCAAGAAGATTTCATTGGATTATGCAGTCACTGAGCTCATTGATACTTATTCTAACTTAATTAAGATTACTCCAGAAGGTCCACGAGTAATTCCAGAATTAGAGGATGCAGAAGCAAAAAAATTGTCAGATAAGGAGATAGTTATGCTTCAGTTGGTAGCATCAAAAATTGCTAAGGATCTTGGCAAAGTCCAAAATGACGGTATGCAGCTTTCAGAGATTCACAATTCCACCTCAATCAATCCAAAATCTGTAAGCTCACGCCTATCCGAGCTGGTCAAAGCGGGGTATGTTTCGAGGGAGACGCCAAAAGAGGAGATCGAATATGTAATCTACAAAATCACTACACACGGCATACACTGGCTGAATTCGATAATTGGTAAAAAGTTAAAGCAATAAAGAACCGATAATTACTTTAGGCCGGCGATCGGATTTCAGAAGGAGGTCTCTTTTGAATATAACGGTAATTTCTCATCGAACCGACTCTAGTAAGTATATTCTCCCTTACCATGTCTGTAAGTGAGTGGGATACTGCAGTTCTATCGTAATTGTATCCACGTCTTGATAGTTCTTCGTGAACATTTCCCAATAGTTTATCTGTTTCAAAATATCCTTCGAAGAGCAATTTTTCAAGTAAGCTTCTACACGTTGAGCCACTCTTCTGTACCATCTTGCGACGGACGTCTATCTGACCAATATTTGGAGCCAGCGAGTTCATATTTATTGTTGATTTTATTGATTCAATCTCCTCTTTTAGTTCACTGATACTTGAACCTAACGTGGAGTCACTGTGTGAAATATTATCGATGCTGGAGAGAACATTTTCTATAACTTCTCTGATTTTAGTTTCGACACATGATACCTCGATCTCCCAGTCTCGATGTTTTAGTTTAATCTTTACCTCTGATGAAGGAGGTGCCGACGGCTCGCTCATCGAAGGATTAGCAGCCAGCCTCTTTCTATTAACTTATTTAGCACGAGGATATATTGAGCAAGATGAACATGTTGAGCAACATTAATAAACATCACTTTGCTTTATATTGGTGAACAACATGCACACACAAATAAATCTTGTGCAGGATCCCTTCGGTTGGAATCAATTGAAAGGTATACTTGAACCATCTGTGAGTCAATGCTTATCATCAGAATTCAGCAGCTTATTATGTAAAAAGCAGATTATTTTTAGCAATGGAGAGAAAAGGCTAGTTCCAATTAACGGATGGAGCAGCAACAGCAAGCATCCATGTACAACAATAACAACTATTCACCCTCTAGAAGAAAATACGACTATACTGGCAATTGATTCAAGTAGTATTCAGATTGCTGAAACAGATGAAGGTATCCTCTACGCCGTAAAGAGCGGAATCACGACAGCTTTTCGTGGCCAAACACAAACCCATTTCAAAATAGGCCCGATGCTGTTTTATTTGAGTGAAGATACTCTCAAAGATTCCGAACTTGACCATCGGATAGCTAAGCTCGTTCTATTCGATAGTGAGTCTGCAAAGAGACTAATTAGAGTAAGAGTAGAACGGGCAATACAGTTTGAGCTCTCACGCCGATTTTCAAGCGCCATTTTATTAGTGGATGGATCCTTGAGATCGTCAGTTTTCGAGAATATAGACCAGACTCTCAAAAAAGTCGTGGAAAATTGTTCTCTATATAAAAATGCAATAGTCGGAATAAGTAAAAGTACGAAGCTTAGGATTCTTGATAAAATTTCTCCTCCATTAACCAAAATCAAAGGCCCATGT
>JBPCNB010000632.1:0-2545 GCA_051001675.1 Nitrososphaeraceae archaeon
CCATTATGGGTTTCCCCAACTCATCTAACTGACATCAAAAACAACTGTAGCGTAGGCGATTATTCGTGACGAATAGCGGGACCAGATACCATGGCATTGCAATGAACAATCAGTTACATGGTGCTAATACGGTATGACCTTCCTACTACGATAGCACAATAATAACGATGAATAAAACATCTTGGATGCTGTATTATTTTTGGATTTTTCTTCAAATAGGACGGTAATTGTTCATATAATTTTTTTAATGGTATCTACCAGACTTTCCAAAGATCCTGGCTTCAACATAAATCCATCTATCCTAACTGATGGCAATGTGCTGGACACTTCTGGAAGGTCAGTTTCAAGTGCAGTCATGAATATAACCTTAGTTTCTGGTCTAATTGCCTTAACTTTTTTTACAAAATCATGTCCGTTCATTTTCCGCATCCTAATATCGGACAGAACCAAGTCGATGCCGTCGGAATAATTCTGAAAGTATTCTAAAGCTTGTAGTGGATCCGCAAACCCATATACATTGAATCCAGCAGCTTCTATCCAACGCTTCTCAGATTTTATGATATCTAATTCATCATCAACTAATAATATAGAACGTCGCTTACGTAGCAACTATAATATCATAATTTTATAATTAATATAGTTATGCCATTATAGTTACCCTTCTTTCGATTATGCAGTTTTTCGAATAAATTACAACCAATGGTGGTATATTCAGAATATTATTCTTATTTAGCGTAATAGATAAGTAAGACTTGTAAGAACAAGTTTTTTTATATTATTTGATGTTCTGCTAGTTTGATTTTAATTCCTCTAAACCTTCTTTTGTTATATTCAATAGCCTGAAGGTTTCGTCGTCCTTTTTTTCTTTCGTATCGCCAATTGGTTGCACCATTTTAATTAATCCTAGTGATTCCAGTTCCTCAAGACAGTCATAAACATCCAAAGAAGAAAGACCACCACTATGTTGGACTACTGATGTATCAACTACGTTTGTGGTGACATCGTAGTCCGACAAATCACCAACTACTTTTAGAATATTTCTTAATGCTGGTCTTATTGTCAATTATTATATTTACTAAATACTGTTTATATTGACTTTTCGCAGTATCTAAAAAAAAGAAATCATAATGAGATGATGAATAGTCGATTTTTCCTAATATCTGTTGCCATCTAATTCTTGTATGTATACCGCTACTATAATCCACAAAATAGTCATGGCTCCTTGAGCACAAGGCATTTTATGTGTCAAATGTGAATTAAACTGTAGGCCTTGTCAGGTAATATTAAAGATGAGCCAGAAGAATACTCTCCACCCCCCACATATACTATATCTAAAGAGATAGAAGCAATAGTAAAAGAAATAGTAGTTCTGATTGGACATTTTTTGAAAGGTCTGTTTATCTCTCTTGGAAGAAAAGCAAAAACTGATGGAATACCTGAAGCTATACATCTTGTACGTTGGTTAAAGAACCAAACCATATTTCTAATCAGAAAATCAAATGATGTAGGAAAGCCCAAAGTTATAGAAGCTGGACAAATATCAAAAGGTCTACTTATTCTTACTGCAGGAAACCTAAAGGCCAAAGGAGTACCTATGGTTATATGGATTGCGCAATCAACAAATGATTTATCCAGTCTCTTTTATAGAAAAGCAAAGATAGTTGTAGGAGAAAAGGTCAATGTTATCAGACTAGAGATAGCAACTGAACAGACCGAAGCTTCTGCGGCTGCAGCCATCCCACCATCTCCAGAAATCATTCTTAAAGAGGAAGAAACAATTAGCCTGAATGAAAGATTAGCTCAAGAGATTATTCACAATGGAATTGAATGTAAAGCAATTAGAGATAAAGGATCGCTAGAAATTGAAAAGAAACCCTATTACAGCTACCTTTTTGCAATGAGTCCTAGAATTATTACAAATAGAGGTTGTATTAGATTTGAAGGGGATGATACAAGAAATATTGATTTTATACAAATAATTCAGAAAAATTAGGTCTGTTTTTTCTCTTGATCTAGGAATTTGCTTATTTCAGACTATTCAACATTTTGTCAACAGACAATGTATTGAGTATATCTTCTTGTTTTGCCCAACCTCTTCTAGCTTGGCCAATCCCAAACGTTAAGAATGCAAAATGTAGATAATGATGGGCATCTGTGTCGATAACCAGTTTGACACCATTTCGAACTGCCATTCGAATATAATCATCTTTTAGATCAAGACGATTATAATGAGCATCAACTTCTAAAATAGTACTAGTATCTTTTGCCACATTAATTAATCTCTCCATGTTCACCGGGTATCCATCCCTTTTGTTAATTATCCTACCAGTAGGATGAAATATAATATCTACACTTGGATTTTGGGCTGCTTTTATTAGCCTATCAGTTTGAACTTCAACTGGCTGAGCGAAATTAGAATGGATTGCAGCTCCTACAACATCCAGTTTGTCTAGAATATTATTTGGGATGTCAAGTAAGCCATCTTTCATAATATTTACTTCAGCTCCAGAAAGGATTCGAAAGTTATTAACACTGCTGCTATTAC
>JBPCNB010000633.1:0-1116 GCA_051001675.1 Nitrososphaeraceae archaeon
GTCTTCATGTTTGGTGTAAGTGAAAAGGGTGTGTTTGAAGAACTAATAATAATCATATAAGAAAAAACCAAAACAAATGATGCTGTTTTGGCAGCATTAAAAATAGTTTCATTTAGTTTTCGTTTTCGTTTCCGTTGTTGTTTTAACATTGATTAACTCTAAATTAAATTAAATTTGAAATTTGTCTATAAAATTCTTTCTTCAACTTCTTAAAAAATAATATAACCGTCTAAAGAATTTTTATCTTGTCAAGAAAAGGTTCAATGATAATGATGGTGATGATAATGTTGTGATGGTGATGGATGGACGAATTCTTTCATACTCTTATTCTATTTCTCTTCTTCCTGTTTTATCCTTCAGTGGAGGTTGCATTAGCCATTGCACTATCTAGATTATTGACTGTCTCAGGCTGAAGCACATCCGCTACTACTGCATAATTTGCGATAAATGGCTCTCCGTCCATCGTATGAAGTGCCGCTAAATTACCTGCAAAGGGTATCATTTTGGACATCGTAGGCGAATCCAAATACTCAATATTCATCATCAGAGGAGTTACCGTAGCACTGGTGTTCCACGGAGCTTGTGCTGTAAGAAGAGTTCCAAACCTTTCAGGTATTTTTGATGTTGTGGCATTATCAATATTGTATGTGTTAATTACCACTACTTGTACTGGTTTACTGGCTGTAAATGTCAGCGTTCCTGAATACAATGCACTATCGTTTCTTGGTGGCAGAATTACTGCTGCTTGGTGACCTTCATGTCCTTTTAGAGGATCAACATCTGAGCTAACTGTACCTTGTTGTACAATTTTCTCCCCAACAGCAGGTTCATCTGGTTGTCCTTGAGCTATTACTTGTTGCGGTTCTTCAAATGCAAAATAGTTATTCGTTACAAATATTGAGCTAGCTATTATAATAGTCGCGATTCCTATTGTGGAAATGTGTTTTTGATTATACCATCTAGTATACTTAATTTCGTCCATGTAATGGATAATAGTAATGGAAAATTTAACAGTTTCGGTCATGATCTGAATGAATTATTTAGTCGCTCTGCAAAGATAATTTTGCTTGCCTAGCAAGTAAATATAAAAAGCAAGTGATTTAAGACACGTTTAAC
>JBPCNB010000634.1:0-5427 GCA_051001675.1 Nitrososphaeraceae archaeon
AGAGGATTGGATAATGATTAATGGTAAACCTGATAGGGTAATGCATGATAATGGAAAGCAGTTTACATCTAATGTATTCAGACGCTTTCTAGTCCATAATCACATCAAGGATAAGCGAATACCAAAATGCTATCCACAGTTACAAGGAAAGATAGAAGCATATAACAAGATAGTAAAGAATGAGTTTCTAGCGGTTGAAGATATACCAAACATAGATGACGGTAAACTAAGGTATGATATGTTTGTTAAGGCGTACAATGAAGCTAGAGAACACGGAGGGATCAATGGTCTTACTCCATCAGAGATGTTTCTAAAAAGATTAATTAATACTACCAAACCTCAATCAATTAAGCAGAAAAGTGTAACCCATGTAGGTAATCAAAAATGTAACCTATCTGTGTAACTATAACAATTAATAAACATTGTGCACTATGGTGGAGGATTGAATTAACTGCTGATAGGTATGTTTTAGTCCAATCCATAAAAAGAGCTGATGTTTAGTTCATGTCCTAGTTAGCTAGTCCGTTATTGTTAGAAATAGACCGACTGGCATCACTAACTGGTGGTACATAAAACCAGGGATCACTATGTTCCATTTCCTGTAAATACTCAGCCCTGTCTCCTCCATCGTGCTGTTGCATGTATTCTTCACTATGAGGATAAGTTTGTGCGAAAGAATAAGTCGCTGCGAAAAATGACAACAGGATGGTGAAACCTACTACAGCTACCGTTGGCAGTATAGCTTTCCTCATTTGTTCTCATTACATCATCGCATCTGGTCCATATTTGGAATATGATAAAATCATTAATGAGATAATGCAGAGAAAATGGGTTTGCCCTCTTCTAATAGAAAAAAAATGTGAGCATATTATAGACTCTAACACTAACTAATGGTATACGATGCTATTATGGGGATATTCCAACAAATAAAGTATTGTAGACAAGAAAAAGAAGTGTATGCAATCAAAAAGTTCTGATGACCTAGAGAGTATCAAATAGTTCAGGTACAAAAAGGAATTCGCTAAGAGTAAATAATGATGGGGAAAAAAAGTTAGGTTTGGTTGACGATAATGATGATGTTTGTCAGTGTACTTTAGGAATTTGTTCCTCTAATGGTGTCAGTTCCCTCGTCTTCAGCAGGAAGTATTGGTCATTCTACGAGGATTTGCAGTGGTATCGATTTCGTTGCTACCGTAGTTGAAGTTAGTTGGTTCTCTACTTCCCACGTACTTGCTTTGGTTTCTGTCCAGCGTCTGTTTCTGCTTCGTTACTGAGTGCTTAGGTGTTTCAAATATTGCTACTAACATAGCTATAAACAGCCGGATTCCACATCTATAATAATAGGAATTCAGGAGTAAATCAAGACCAATCTCGCATCATTTCCTTAAATAACAGTCCTTACTTCTCAATAGAATGGCTAAATCATCGCTTCCTTTTGAGGTTGTAGGAGATGAAAGTAGGCAAGAAAGCAGTAAAAGAATTCAAGCAGGACTGAAAAGAGTGGAAGTATTTTTAGGATCCGAAAGAGCAAACGATGTTCTAGCAGCGATCAAAGCTAAAGGATTTGAAGCTACTTCGTACGATTCAAAGGGTTTTGGAGAGGAGAAGGGTACAGTAAGAACAGGAAGAGGCATGAGTGAAGCTCAGTTATCTTACTCTACAAGACGCACTATTGTAACTATCATCGACTCCAAGAAATTAGAAGAGGTTGTAGAAGCAATAAAGTCAGCCTCAGGCGGAGGAGGAATCATAGCCATATCGCCTATGGATGCACTTATTCACATGAAAGATGTGAAATAAGTCCAAGAAGAGGGATACAAAATCTGTGAATTCCCTAGATTTTTGTTAAGATATCATTTTCCTAATTACGGGATTTGGCACGTATTAGTCAAATTACGATATGCCATTGACTGACGTTACCTGCTCAGAAAAAGGTTTGTCTAGCTGGGAGAGGATATTTTGGAGTTAAAGTATTTAGGACATACTAGTAAATAATATCTATAGATAATCGGCTTTCATTTGACGAGTATCATTTAGCCGGAAAAAGAATCACACCTTTTTTTAGAATGTTAATATTATTCAAGAGAAGGTGGGAGGCGAATCTAGTTAACCCAGCTAGAAGTCGAAGAATGTATTGATTGGATACTTCATGAGCTTATGTTTGAGAGAAATTTCACCTACAAATATTCAAGCGCACAGCAGTGGGAATTTCTGGTATTTACGGCCACCGACTACCTTCTTAATGCTAGAAAATTGCTAAAGCTTGAACGACTTACAGGCATGGTCTTAGTGCAGATAGAATCCAACCAAGGTACTTCCAAAATATGGTTTGGAAGAGTGGCGGAACCGCATTCTAGTCGTCAAAAGAATATTACCGACAGGATTCCTGGAGAACCTAGCAAAAATACCGAAAAGACAGGGTAATCATGACAATAGGATAAGACTATAAGAAAGCAATCTCAAAATGGTTCGGCATACTACTTTATTTTTTTTGGGCCAGATTAGTCAGCTTAATCTCCCTGTGTAATTACCAATTTGGTCACCCGATTTTATCTCCAATTGTTTAATAGTAAATCCTTTGTCTTTGGCAGATTTCCGAATCGCAGATAGTTTCTCTATTACCTTCGATATATCTGTCAGCCTTGTATCGGGTTCCAATGCATTTTATGGTTTATGAGTAGCTATACCTTATAACAGTGAGTAATTACATCTTTAATTTGGAAGCAATAGTGCTTAGGGCCTTCATTATAAATTAAATCAGAAATTTTTCTATTGATATTATGTTGTTATGGTCTATGTGAAGTCTCAATAGTAAAGATTTGGTCTTTGTTTTTTCTGTTATGTTTTTCGGTCCCCTCTCAGACGGACCCGGTTTTCTTCCTCGCCATCTACGTGCATGATATATTTTCTAGCCATGAGAAAGAGTATTCCTCCAAATATAATCAACACGGCTGCAAGACCATGGGCTCCACCATTAGGTATTGCTACAAAATAGAAGACTGCAAAGGCAATGCAACTCAAAGCCTGCATACCATATTTTAACGGTTCACTAAGATTCAACCTCTTTGCGATTAATCCGATGACAAAAAAAGTAATTGTCGGATATACAGTTAGTAAAATAAATTGGTCGATATCTATTCCGTTGTGGGTCAAAGCATCATTGCCTCACTTTAAACTTGTTGTACAATTATTTTTATCTTGTCTTTTTCAGGAGTAGTGGCTCGTACATTATACTATAATTATTTCAATTGCCTCACCACTACCGATTATCGACCTTGCATTTTCAAAGGGCAATTTTGCAACATCTTCCTTGTGAAAGGGACCGTATTTATTCATATCAATACCGATAAATTGCTCCATCGGTTTGAGGAATCTGACAAGAATCTGTTTGGACCGAACTTTGTAGGAGATTGACTCTAGAATTTTAGACCGACCACTGAGGGTTGCCGTTAGTACGAAATCCTTTCTTTTAGATGAATCCTGTTCGGCATCTAAAATATATTTTTCCTCATCAGCTAGCTTTGAATAATCTGTGATTTGGAAATCCGAAGGGGATGGAGATTGTTGGGATGCATTCCATTTTTCCTGTTCCATCACTTTTCGGAGCCGCCTTTCAAGGAGTAACCTTGTGATATGAGAGATCAATTCAATCATCCTGTCCCTTATTACAATCTCCAACCCCTCGTATACTTGTCCCTTTAATTTTGACAAAGTAGAAGCGATATCTTGATAGGTATCTAAAGGAATGGACTGTAAGGTAGGGACCTGGGTTTCTTTTAGAAGCATATCATAAACAGCTTTAATGATCTTTAGACCATCCTCGTTTTTGTTATTGCTATTCATATCATCCTCGTGTTGGATTATTCTTGAGTTTCATTATCACTAACATTAGATACGTTAACAAAAACTTTACTCCCACAAAAAAGAACAGAAGCAAGAGGGGTTAGAGCAAATTCCTTTGCTTTCAAAAGATGAGAAATTAGAGTTTGAAAACTTAATTAGAAGTAAATGTTGCTTACATAGAGATATTCCAGTTGCCCTATAAAATAATTGACGGGAGAATAGAACCGCTCAAATACACAGTAGATGACGTCATGCTCAAATTGAGCGAAGACAATATTAAATTCTTGGATTTGCAATTCACCGGGCTTATGGGTAGCTTCCACCATACAACTATTGCAGCGAATATGTTCAGTAAAGGGGACTTTGAAGATGGACTCCCGAAGCTGGACGGGTCTTCGATAAGAGGATTTACTGCAATTCATGAATCAGATTTAATTATTAGACCAGATCCATCTACCTACGCAACTATTCCGTGGATTGAAAAAGACAATACTGCTCGATTAATATGCGATGTCCTAAGCGGAGGTTCAAAAAAGAGATCGTTTCCTCGGGACCCACGCGGAATCGCCCTACGAGCAGAGGATCATGTTCGTAAGTCGGGATACGACATTTCTTATTGGGGACCAGAAATAGAGTTCTTTGTTTTTGACAAGTTGGAGGTAAATACCATGACGCCATACCATAGCCAGAGTTATAATATAGTTTCTAGGGAGGCCCCATGGTCAACTGATGGCCTTGGTTACCATTTGAGGCTCAAGGAGGGTTATCTTCCAAGCTCACCCGCGGACACATTGATGGATTACCGCAATGAATGCGTAGATATTCTAAGTAAGGATTTTGGAATAATCTGTGATGCTCATCATCATGAAGTAGCCACTGCGGGTCAATGTGAGATCGATATCCGATATGACAGTTTAGTAAATGCGGCAGATGCAGTACAGAGTTATAAGCATATCGTCAAAAATGTAGCTGCGAAACATAACATGATAGCCACAATGATGCCCAAACCGATCGCCCTTGACAATGGCTCTGGTATGCATGTTAATATCAGCTTGTGGAACGATGACAGGAACTTGTTCTTTGATTCGAGCGATGAATATGCTGAGATGTCCGAGGTAGCCCGTTACTTTGGAGGCGGGATATTAGATCATGCCGACGCGCTGGCGGCCATAGTTGCTCCTACTACGAATTCATACAGAAGGTTGGTACCGGGATATGAAGCTCCCGTGTATGTATCGTGGAGTACCGGAAACAGATCTGCCATAATTCGAATCCCAGGACATTTTAGGGGCGAAAAATTTTCTAATCTAAAGAGGATTGAATTTCGTGCCCCTGATCCCTCCTGCAATCCTTATTTATCGTTCTCCGCAATAGTGGCTGCGGGACTAGATGGCATCAAGAAAAAGACATCAATAGGTGATCCTGTAGATGAAGATATTTTTAAAATGAGCCCACAGAGAAGAAAGGAACTTGGGATTACTCAGTTGCCTGCAAGTTTGCGTGAAGCTTGCGAATCGTTGGTAGCCGATAGAAATTTCTTGAAAACGATCTTTGGCGACGACGCATTAGACAGTCTGATCGAGC
>JBPCNB010000635.1:0-2037 GCA_051001675.1 Nitrososphaeraceae archaeon
AATCGAACTATTATAGGATTGAAAGTATCTACCGATGAGTAAATGCCCACAATTGTCTTTTGTTTGAATCGAACTATTATAGGATTGAAAGGGAGCAACAGAAGGTAATATTACAGTCTGTGCGCTTTCTTGTTTTGATGTCTGTGATGACATATCCATTATAACAACACTGTCGGATATAAGTATTGCGTTGTTTACGTCGCTTACGCCGGATATAAATATTAGTTAATATATAACAATTGTATGCAGAAAACTAGGTTGATAGAGAGAAGGAAAACCATAAGCATAACAGAGGATACACATGATCAACTCAATAGGATGGGCTTAAGAGGTGAAACTTTTGACGATATCATTAGAAAATGCATACAGGCCTATAATAGAGAACAGAGCAAACAGAAGAAATGACTCAAGTAATTGAAAAGAAGCAGGCGGCAATCATTGCCGCCTCTGAGGAAGATCTGATATTAGGATGCCCCAAATGAATGGCTATGAATTAGTAATCAAGATCAAGACATTAAACCTAAAATCAAGATTATCCTAATGTCGGCGTTCGAAATAAGAGAAGGGGAATTGTCGAGAGTACTCCCTTCTATCAAGATTGATGGCCTAATTTCAAAGCCCATATCACTGAAAAATCTTGTAGAGATTATCAAAAAGACAACATGAAAAATTATAATAAGTCGCTATGTGTAGTATCAGTCTCCTGCGTAAATATGTATTTGAAAAAAGGTTAAACTCAATTATGGTTTTATAACTTGTTTTGGTCAGAGAAATGGACATAATATTGAAATAAAAGAGGAAACAAATGAACCCTCCAGCATCTAGGTTACATGTATACGACAAGCGGAACTTTTCACAAACTTTCTGAGAAGGGTTTACTCATAAATAATGCCCTCAGGAATTAATTAGAGGATTGAGCCTTCTTTTAGAAGCCTGTCAATTCTTTAGCGATTTCATCATCCTCTTATAACCTTTGATTTGGTCATACAGATGTTTTCCTATTGTTTTTGTTATTTACACCGGTATCAAAATTGTCAGTGCTGCTGCCTACCAACACTTCTATAATCTTCAAAATATAAGGCGTTGCAACTGAAAAGGTCCATTTCCTTCGAAGGAGGGTTCTTGCGGGTTTAGATACAAGAATGGCATTTAGTTTCTCAAACAAAGAAAGCATTTTCTTTCTTTCTCGATCATCGATTACAGAGTTTGTCCTTACTTCTTGCCTTAGCGCTGAAATACTCTCTAAGATATTTGCAGCTGAAATATTTTCTGTGAATTTGGTTTCAAGAAGATGAACATTCATAATCTCATTAGTTATAACTAGCCTGAGTGATTCTGCAGAAAACTGAAGACAGGGTTTTCGATTAAATATTTTTTCTTTTATTTGATCCTTTTTTGACTGCTTCAGTCTTGAGATTACTATGGCTGCGATAGGAGAGATATCGACACTTTCTTCCCCAGTTGCAGGACCAAGGGTTGTATGATTCAAGGCATTTTTGCTATCAGTATTATTGTTGCCTTGAGTGGGTTTAGCCATATGTCCACAGCTAAAAAATCGTCTTGTATAATCCGGGTGTGATGTTATTTCTGTTATCTCCACACCATTTTCACAAAAAGGGCAAATTTGAACCATATTGGCAATCTCTTTACTCTATATTCCAACACTAAATGATAGTAATTCTTCTTTTGATGCTAAGGACCATGAATAACAGCTTCATATTACTCTTTTGTTACATTTTATGGACAGCAAACACCGCTTCTAGCTGATGACGAAGATGTTGAAACACTCTTCTACATTGATGTCAAGACTACGCTTTCGACAATCTGGTCGTGTAGATGTAGAGGCTAAGACGCAGTTACCTATTTGTCTCTAATTACTCTCGTATTCATCTAGATACAATTACTAAGCGAAAATTGTGACCGTCAAGACATTATTAAGAGGCTGAGGAAATGATCGTAGATATCCAATCTCGATCTGCCGAGCTAATTAAATCTGCAGATCATTTAATGAAAGACGAAGTCGAAGAAAACCGAGGA
>JBPCNB010000636.1:0-2230 GCA_051001675.1 Nitrososphaeraceae archaeon
TATCAGGAAGGTGTAAAGGGCCAGCAAAAGGAGAAGGCACTTTCCCAAGATCTCGCTGAAGTAAACAATCGACCTGTGGCCGTCAACGATAAAGCAACAACAGATAAAAACGTTCCTGTAAGTATTAACATCCTGCGTAACGACAAGATACTGACGGTGACAAGTTGAGTATAATGGGGCTAAGTCCTCCTATTAAGGGAACAATTGAATCTGATTCTAACGGGGTAATCACATACTCCCCATCAGAATCATGGTCGGGGACAGAGCGATTTGGATATTCAATTAGTGATGGTCGAGGCGGCGTAGCAACTGCCACTGTGACAGTCACCATCCAACCAAGTAGCGTTGAAAACCAACCACCCGAGGCTCAAGATCAGGATGTGACTATAAATGGCAACAATCCAATCAAGAAATTGGAAGCCAAGGATCCAGATGACGGCAAGTTGAGGTTTGTACTTGCATCTAAACCTTCACATGGCCGAATAGTTCAATTCTCAAGCTCTACGGGCACTTTAGCCTATGTTCCAGATGAAAATTATAACGGGAAGGACGACTTCGCTTTCAAGGTTCATGATGGAACTGTATTCAGCAAGGATGCTAAAGTTTCCATAAAGATAGAGAACAATGTAAATCCAAGCAACGACCAAATCCAAGGAAGTGACCAACGGCAGAAGAAAGATGAATCCAGTAAAGCTCCAACCGATGAACAAAAGCTCAATGATGAGGGGAGCAATAGTGAAACATCTCCAAATGATTCAAACCAACAGTCACCGTCCTCATCTGAAGATACCCAACAACAGAAAAAAGATCAAAAGGTAGAAGAGCCCAGTCCACCTGAGGATACGGCGACCGATAGTGGCGACGTGCCAAGCGGGGATGGTTCATCAACATCTCATTAATAATACTTAACATCTAGATCGTTATTCGAATGCCTTCTCAGTACGGGTGATACTCGCCCCAATCAAAAATAAAAAATTATGCCACGTAAAACTTGGAACATTGACCAACGTTGATGGGAGCACGATATGAATACCAAGTATTGCACAGCCTTTTTCTAGGGAGTGATTGATATGATGGTTTGCGTCACAAACCTCGTATCACGTAGATAATACCTGTTTTACCACGAATTACTCACTGGTACGCAATGTTACGAACAAGCTAACCATAGAAATAAGACCCGTGTCAAGTCCAGACGAGAGGGCATGTGTAGGCAATCTGATGACAAACAATTTCGGGAACAACAATGTTAAGATAATATTGTCTATGTAATTCTTACATAGATAAACATATTTTTTATCGAAAACCCGTACCATTTAACTAAATTATACTTTTAAGAGACGAACACTTAAGAAATCCATTACAGACCGAATTTTTACAACCTGACGCCGGATTTTGAAGTTAAGTAAAAAGCGAAGTATGACATAGACAACAGGTAGAAAATGTGTCTAACATACCTCACACCAATCTGGGTAATATACCTACCTGATAAATTCCGGATTTAATCTTAGAAATCTTCGGTATCTTGTTTACGTACGAGCATACCGGAGGGCGTAGGCTAAGTAAATTATCATTGCTGTCTAAACAGGACTGCATTACGGGCATAAGAATAACTTTCTACAAACTTCCATAATTTATGAATATTAGACTATGCCGATATGCACAAACATATCTTTTGTATCAAAGGACTACCATTGACAATTACGCATTCTGATTACTTGAAAAGCAACTAGTTTTACAAGAATTTGTTAAGGTTTAAAAATCTGAAAGACGTACGTGATTGTATAGAGCCAGAATGTGGCATTGACGCAGTATATTTCGCATTAGTCAACTTTGGGAGTACTTTGAGGCACGCAATATTCATATCTTTTTTTCGTATATGCACTAAGCAGAAAATAGCCTTCAGTTTAGCTTCCTGTGTCTGCAGGGGTCGACATTGTCTAGTTTCCTCTCACTTATTGACTTACAGACGTACACCCCGCGACTGAGCAATTGGACATTCCTATGCCGTGGAAGAAAATATTGAGAGGAATGCCGAAGGGAAGAAGATACGCGGGTGATATAGTAGATGCACTAAAACGCCTGGATCTGCCTAAGCAAAGCCTGGGTCCAGCCCATTACACACAATACAGCCTGTAATACCAAAAGGCCCTCCTATATCGCCAAAAGGCCCTGTAAAGCATTTTCCGACCGGACCCGCGTTAAACCTGTCGAAAGAAGACCACTGACATAA
>JBPCNB010000637.1:0-5645 GCA_051001675.1 Nitrososphaeraceae archaeon
TGTCTACGAATGGCTTGCGTGAATCAGCTTGCAAAATACCTAAGATTTTCTCCTCAATCGAATTCAGGCCACTAGACATTTCGTCTTTTCCCCTCTGCTAACAGGAGGTTATCGATTATTTCCAATGCTGTTGACACAGTTCGCTTTTCCATTACCAGCGGTGGAAGCAATCTGAGGATATTTTTGCCAGAGTATAGCATTAATAAACCATTCCTGATCCCATCAAGTAATACGTTTTTCACATCGAAACGTAATTCCACTGCAAGCATCATCCCTATCCCCCTGACCTCCCTCACTATTTTGTGCTTATCTTTCAAAATCAACAGGCCCTCCTTGAAATAATTGCCCAAGGCCGCAGCGTTTTCAACCAATTTATCCTCTGTTAAAGCGTCTATGGTTGCAGAACCTGCCGCGCATGCGAGTGGATTTCCCCCAAAAGTTGAAGAGTGTTCTCCTACTCGCAGGGCCTCAACGATTTCTGGTTTGCACAATGTCAAACCTATCGGGACACCTCCAGCTATTCCTTTCGCTAGACACATAATATCAGGCACAGTCTTCCAATGTTCCCCTGCCCACATCTTGCCAGTCCTTCCAAAGCCGCTCTGTATCTCATCGAAAATCAAGATGATTTTATGCTTTGTACATACTTCCCTCATATTTTGAAGTAGCCTGTCGGGCGGAAGAATAATTCCTGACTCACCCTGAATAGGTTCTACAATAACTGTTCCGACACTATCGTCTATCGCATCCTCGATGTTTGGATTAGTATAAGGTAGAAACTTGACACCCGCCAAAAGAGGCATGAATGGCTTACGATACTTTTCACTATATGTTACAGAAAGCGCTCCGAATGTTTTGCCATGATATCCGCCATTCATAGAAATAATTCCTGGTTTACCGGTATACCTGCGCGAGAATTTCAGAGCGGCCTCAACTGCCTCCGCTCCACTGTTGCTAAAGAATATTTTGTTTAGTCCCTGCGGCGCAATAGCTGCTGTTTTCGTGAGAAAATCTTCTCGGGTGTCGTTATATAGGGACATATGACAAACAATGAGTTTTTCTGCCTGATTCTTAATTGCCTCTACTACCCTTGGATTACAGTGACCCACAAGAGCGACCCCGTAACCCCCCATGCAATCAACATACTCTTTACCTGACGTGTCCCATACATACGCCCCTTTTCCACGTTCTATCCTTACAGGGAATTTCTGATAAAGGTTGGAAAGGTTTCTATCTTCTTGGCTCATGTTTTGCTAATCACGGTACAACCATCATGTGTTAATGCTGAAGAAATCGGATCAGTAACTTGACCGGATCCGATTATGGTTTCATTGACTCCCATCTGGAGAGCTTCAGTGCATGCGAAGATTTTTTTTTCCATTCCAAACCCAATTTTAGGGATAATTGCCTTTGCCTCCTCAAGAGTCATGTGAGTCACTAAACTACCATCTAAAATTAAGCCTTTCACGTTTGTCAAAAAAATTACTTTTTCGGCTCCGGTTCCTGCCGCTACATATGCCGCGGCTCTATCTCCGTCCACGTTCAAGAAATCAAACTCTTCGCTAAGGGCTATGGGCGAAACCACAGGGAGGAATCCGTTTGAGGATATTACATTGAGTAAAGTTGGATCAACCGCGTTTATCTTTCCGGTGTAGCCGCCTTCTATTGTCATTTTCCTTCCTTTGTCATTGAGTATCATCAACTTCTTCTTGCGATCAGCTTTCAACGAGCCAGCGTCTACACCTGAAACTCCCACTGCCCTTATTCCTCCTTGCAAAAACATTCTTACAATTGCCTTATTTATTTTTCCTGACATAACCATGGTATAAATTTCAGCTGTCTCTCTGTCAGTATACCTACTCTTAACTCCCCCGGGAGAGACAACAAATTTCTGTTCCTTTCCTAGTTTGACCGCGATGTCAGTAACTTCCTTTCCTCCCCCGTGGACCAAGATCAATCTCTCTTTACCGTATAAATTCTTAATATCTGGAATAGCACTAGGATTAAGGTCATTGACTACGCTTCCGCCAATTTTGATAATTATCATACCGGAGTCAGTGGCGTGTAGTTCAAGCCGTCCTTTTCGTCATACTGATACATCACGTTCATATTTTGTATGGCTGATCCAGCAGCTCCTTTCATTAAGTTATCGGAAGCAGAGAGCGCGACAATTCTCCGGTTATCATCATCTATGTCAAAACCAATGTCGCAGAAATTTGATCCCACCACAAATTTCGGATCTGGAAATTTGTAAAAGCCTTTTTTATCCCGTATGAATCGGATGAACGGCTCGTTTTTGTATGAGCTTCTATATATTTTCCATAAATCGATTTCTGAAACGATCCGGTTCATAAAGGTATGATTAGTAGTGAGTATGCCCCTCACAATATTTACTGCATGAGGACTCATGCTTATCTTGATCTCCTTCTTTGCAACTATTCCGAGTTCCTGTTCTATTTCACCGGTGTGTCGATGTTTTGCTGGTTTGTAAGGTCTTATGACACCATACCTCATTGCATGATGAGTTCCTGCGTTTGACTGGGCACCCGCACCCGACGATCCTATTTTACTGTCAACAACTATGTGATCAAGCTCTATGATATTATTTTCAATTAGAGGCTTTATCGCAAGCAGAGAAGTAACAGCCATACAACCAGGACAGGAGACCAATTGAGACTTCTTGATGTCATCTCTGTGCAACTCGGGAACCCCGTACACAGACTTGGATAGGAGATCAGGAAACGGATGCTCCCAACCATACCATTTGACGTAATCCTTAGGGTTCCTTAATCGAAAGTCGGCCGATAAGTCGATTATCCTCATCCCTCGTTCGTACAACTCTTTAACAACCTTATTCGCCTTGCCATGTGGAACTGAAGTAAAAACTAAATCGCAGGAATTTGCTAACTTTTCTATCTCCATTGGAGAAAAAGTTAGGTCTATGAAACCCTTCAGGCTCGGATGGACCCTATGGACGTATTCACCCGCTCTTTGTCTGGATGTCACAGTTGTTATTTCAATCTTAGGATGAGAAACAAGCAGGCGCAGTAACTCACCGCCAACATAGCCTGATGCGCCAACGACTCCGACCTTCATCATCTAGTTCCTTGTTCATTGTTAATGCTACACTTTATGAATTTTATCATAAGGAGAACTTGTCACCAAAGTATTAGTAATTATGTAATGCTTGAAATTCTTTCCAATTGATGCGCTTAATTTTTTGCAACCTGCACCGTATACTCTAATATGGCATCAGCAATGTCAACGTCTGAAACGTTATATGCGCCCCTAAACTCTACAGTATTATTTATTTCATGCACCAGCGGACCTCGTTTTGCGTCTTCCATCAGATCCACTCCGAGCACACCGCCTCCGACAGCTTTTGCCGCTCTTATGACAATATCTTCTATCTCATTTGTGAGAGTGGCTCGTTCCGCTTTCCCACCTCTCGCCACATTTGTTCTCCATTCATTCTCTGCGGAATAGCGATAAATTGCAGTGACGACTCTATCACCCACCACTATACAGCGCAGATCACGGGGAGGCCGGTCGACCATTTCTTGAATATAGTAAATACGGGAAAGCGCAGCCCCATCATCTTCTCTAACTTCCACTATGATATTCGCGGTTTCTTCATTTCTTAATGGAAAAACTCCCCTCCCCCAAGACCCAACAATCGGTTTGAGGACAACAGGATACCCAGTATAATTCATTATATTCTTGGCTCCATCTGCGCTAAAGGCAAAAGAGGTTTTTGGTGTCGGTATCTGGTGTTTTGCAAGGTGTAAAGATGTAATCAACTTGTTCCCACATATTTCACCTACTCTGAAATCATTGATTACTTTGAACCCCAAAAATTCAAGGCAAGCAGTTAGATATAATCCTCTAAAGTGGCTTATACTTCTCTGTAATACAACATCTCCAAATTGCAAATCGGTTTTCTTGCTAGAGGTACTTATGGTTATGTTTTGTGCATCAATTGGTCGCGCCCCTAGACCCTTTTTTATCGCCTTTTCATACAGAGCCTTTTCTTCAAATCGAAGCTTGTCATAAATTATGCAGATATCTACCATCTACTGGCCCCAATCTTCGCCTACTGATTCGGCGGGTTTGATTTCTAGTTTTTCTGCAGTCCTAGAAACAATCTCAAAATCAGCACCACAATCTGGGCAAGTTACAATTTCGCCTACTACGGCATCTTCCGGCGCTTTTATTTCCGCACCGCAATCTTTACATTCTATATTCAAGTCTATTCTCCTCCATCATTTATCAGACACTACCTTATTTGCTATGGCATTTGCCATTATTGATTGTAATCCCCACAATTCAACAAAACCTTTGGCAAGACGCTGATCAAAGGAGGAAGAAATGCGATAGGATGACACATCACTTTTGTAAAGAGAGTACACAGATTCCCTACCAGTTACTCTCAGAGATCCGTTGTGCATTTTTAGTTTCACTTTTCCCGTCACCCTTTTTTGTGTTTCATCTATAAATCTATCTAAATCTCCCCTAAGGGGATCATGCCATAGACCTGAATATACAAGCCAACTCCAGTGTTCCTCAACAAATCCCTTGAACCGTAGTTCATGATTGGTCAACACCATTTTTTCAAGATCCTTGTGTGACTCGATTATGGCAAGCGCTGCGGGAACCTCATAAACTTCCCTCGACTTTATGCCTATGACTCTGTCTTCGATATGGTCAATTACGCCGACCCCAAAAGAACCGACGAACCTGGTAAGATATTCAATCAAGTCATTTATGTTCATTCTATTACCATCAACCGTTACGGGGATACCATTTTCGAATTCTATCTCTATATGACCACTACGTTGATTATTGAAGTCCACAAACCTGAAGGCGTCGATGGGTGGTTCAGAAAATGCGTTTTCCAGATCCCCACCCTCAATGGATCGGCCCCAAATATTTTGATCTATGCTATACTTTTTTGCCTCGTCGCTGACTGAAATATTTTGCTCCTTTGCGAATTTTATCTCAAGATCGCGTGTCAGATTCATGTCTCTTATTGGAGCAATTATCCTCAGTTCGGGATCCTGGGCTCGGATAGAAAGATCAAATCGTATCTGGTCATTGCCTTTACCAGTGCATCCATGTGAAACAATCGTGGCGTCTTCCTTGTGTGCAACTTCTACGATCTTCGCTGCGATTAGAGGCCGAGCCAATGCAGTACCTAGGGGGTATTTGTTTTGGTACATACCATTAGCTTTGATTGAAGGAATGATGAAATTTGTTGCAAACTCTCTCTTTGCGTCGATATAAATATGCTTAGAGGCACCAATGGACAGGGCTATTCTTTCAATTTCCCCAAAATCATCGTTCTGTCCGCAATCAATCGTGACGGTAATAACATCTAAATGATGTAAAACTTGCAAATATCTAATGCATACAGTTGTATCCAGACCCCCCGAATATGCAAGAATAACTTTCTGTTTAGCCATAGTACAGGCGCTTCCTCTTATAGCACTAGATTTATATTTTGTGGTTGGCAATGGTCCAAAAATGTTCTAGTTAACTCCAGTAATTTTCCTGAAATTAAACGCTAAACAAAAATGTAAAGAAATTTATGAATAAAAAGTGGGGAGAAGCTCTCAGACTATCTGAAGATATTCTATGGGATAGAT
>JBPCNB010000638.1:0-2600 GCA_051001675.1 Nitrososphaeraceae archaeon
TGATTCCTTTCTTATTTCGTTGGTTCCATGATATATTGCAAATATCAAATCGTCTTGCGTTAGCTCATAAAATTCACCTTTGAGTTGACCTCCTATTCTATCAAAGGCATTAGTTAATCCATCTACCTTGAAATCATTATTTCCTAATACCGCGATAAGCTTCACTCCAGTAAACGCCTCTACTGCCTCAGGGCTCACTATATCGCCTGCATGAATTACAAAGCTTACATGTTTATCATTGAATAATGAAATAGCGTTTTGGATATTCTGTATATTGTCGTGAGTGTCTGATATCAACCCTATCTTCATTTCAAACACCTACATCAACTTAGGAATCCACATTTGTGGGTTGTGGGTAAGAACGAAAAACAACGTAGGATCCTTACTAATTCCCTAAGAATTAGGGGACATGTTAGTAAAATATAACCTCTAACCATTACTACAAGTTGAGAGGAGAACAAATTCTAAGATGATGGTACAAGAAAGGAGCAACTTTGCATAGGATTTCTGAGCGATATCTCGCTTAACGAGCTCAAGCCTAGATGATGCAAAGTTCACTGGTCCAATTCCCGGATAAGACTCTTTTTCTATTCTATTTTCTGAGTCAGAATTGGCTCCCCCAACAGTGAAGTATGATAACTGTATGGTTTCTCATAAGCAGTGCACACTTTGGACGGTCATGCCTATAGGTCGGTTGTTGGATCAGTTGGTAGAACCGCAGTTCCTTCACCTCGACCAATATCAACACTCATCAGTCGTTAGGATAGCAGTTCAAGCTTGTAGGTTTCAGGCCTCCTCAATACTTTAGTCATATAACTATAGTGGTCATGACAGATACCGGGATTATTCCAAAATAACGCAAGATCCCAACGCCATAATCAAAACCATCGCCATGCTTCTTTGATCCAACCCTAGATGAACGCAAACCAGTAAATGGAAAATGCACTGATGAATATGGAAGACTAGACGATGACGAAACTGGCAAGTACTACAAGAACAGTTGCATAAAGGTGTGCCTGACGGATACATAACACACAAGAAAGGTAGTGTCCAAAGCTTATACCAGTTACACCGCCAGTTGATTCATGAGGATGTCAGATAGGAGAAAATCTGTCCTGATATGGTTTGTGATGCAGAACCGCAACCACTACCATGACATGAAAATCCACCAGCTGGATAGGTATGCAAAGGCGAGGGAGATCTATCTGACAATCCAAATGACGGAGGGGATGAGGAAGAATTTAGCGATTAATCAGAAGACACGAATGAAGAAGAAGATGCTGGAGGAGGGGGAGATGGCGATGGAGATAACAATGGTGGTCGCTGTGGACGAGTCCATTTTTTGTCTATTTATTTATTTTTGTAGCTTTCTTTAAAAATTAAGCCGCTGAGTAGTGGGGACGAAAATTAGAGAATAAATTCTCGTCAGGTTGAATTTGAATTAACTGAAAACACCGGGTTATAACGGACACGTCTATGGCACTGTTTCTGCCCTCATTTCGTCAGCTCTTGTTATACCTTGCTTGTCTTTCTCCACCTGCAAATCTTTAGAAGACGTGGTCCGTAGATGACAACTGCATTTGCATTGATATCGGTTGTGTTCATTATCGTATAAAAGCACTGGGCAGTTTTTGTGATCTGCTATTTCACAGGAGTTAGAAATTGCCATTATTGTTGTTGATCCTTAGTTATAGTTTCGATTTATTTTAATTTATACTCAAAACAACTAAATATCAACCCCTCCAAAACTTTCATAGCTATACGGTACAGTAGTCTGTTGGAAGTCTTGGGGAAAACTAACCACGACATTTAACTGCTGGACCAAGTTCTTTGCAATATAATCAAACAACTAAAATTTCTCTGAGCTCTGGTGTGGACAGAGTCGCAGTTATTCTAATAGGAATGGTAATCTATCTTGTGTTGTTTCAATTTAGGGAGATTACCGAATAGAGTGCCACATTTTTCACATTTCCAACGATTTGCCCTTGCTTCTTTGAAACTCATGTAAATACCATCTTTATGTTCGTATTTTTTTGTCTTATAATTATATGCCGGAGGATCATAGTTAAGTGCGTACTTTAATTTTGGAACTCCTTTCATCTCTACCCTAATGTTTACAGATCATGTGCTAAAGAAGTTTTTGATGCTTTATTATATAGAATAGTATATTATGAATTCTACTAGACTGTGTTTAGTCACTCTTTTCTTAAAACCTCACAGGCAATTGTAATTTGAAAGCAAAGAACAACAATAAAGTAAATTTAGATACTATCAGGTCACCGGTAACATTATTTCAGAGTTTAGATAATATCACTCGATCGACGATGGCGGAGGTGGAGATAATGATAAATTCATAAATCCATCAACCGATTCGATCTTTCCTATCCAAAAATGACCATCTAATGGAAGTGTTATACTTCCTAGAAGAAATTTAGGATTTTTTATACAAACATAAGAATTAACTAAATCTTTTAAGTCTGGGCTCTCATATAGACCCTTCATTGCGTTCACTATATCTCTCATCCCTCTTACGGCCTCTGGATCTGTTTCATCTTCTGATCCTGACATTAAGCTAAATGAAATATGATCATGAAATTCTC
>JBPCNB010000639.1:0-1793 GCA_051001675.1 Nitrososphaeraceae archaeon
TACCGGAACTAGTCTTTTAAGGGATTCTTCAGTAAAGTCATCAATGGGTGCCACGATTCTAACTTTAACGCCTCGCTGAGTTATTGCTTCTTTTAATAATTCGATTAAACCAGCGGCCTTCGTTTTATCCTCATCCGGATGGAGAGATCTCGAGGAAGCAAAAATTACCAATATTTCGTCGTTGGCAGATTTTACAAGGCTATATTCGAGATTTTGTATTTCAACAGGATTTTGAATAATTTCGATCCCCTCTGAATCAACCCCTTCTTCAATAGCATTTATTCTGCTCTGTGCTTGAATTCCACCTTTCCATAACTCTTCAAAGATGGAAACAAAATGATCAAGATATGCTGCTTCGTTACTTACAAGCAAGTTTTGACTCATTTCACCATAATTAGATTTCTGTATTGTTGCTACTATCTCTTTGTCAGAGAGAGAAAAATCGATTGGTGGCAAGTTTTTCACATGTCTTATCTCTACTCCTATATCGAGGAATGCTCTTATCAACCCTACACTTTCCTTATTTATAGAAGTAACTATCCTAATGCCATCATGATCTCCTCTCCTACTCTTCTCGATAACTTTTACAAACACATCAAAGTAATTGCTCTGTACTAACCGTATACCACTGGCCCTTAGACAGGCCGAAAAATCGAAGGAAGTTTCCAAAACTTCCTTTCCTTTTTTTACAATTTCGTCGACGTTTTGCAGTACCTTAATATCTTTTAAGACGGTATTCAGATATTGCTTCATATCTGACTCTGTTAGAGATAACTGAACTCCAGTTTGACTAGCCATCTTATCAGCTCGGTCCTTTGCGCTCTGGAGAACTTTCTTTTCCAATTGTTGATGCATTTGTGCTGAGCCAATGCTAACTAATAATTTTGATTCTTCGATGGCAGATTTTCTGATCGTTTGCCGGAGGTTTATATCCTCAGACATAGAGATCCCTGCAGAATATATGCCTATGTATATTAGGTAGGCGGCTAATCCCATAATAGAGACGGCCCCAAGTGAAAATGGTGGATAAGGCGTAGCAGTTAAACTAGCCTGATTTGCAATAAAGAGTAATGAAAAGCCATATGCAGAAATAATAATATAATCTCTAACGGCACTGTTTGGCCTAATGCTTTTTGCTACAAATCTGAAGGCCAGGCCAAATAATATTCCAGCAGCCGTAGCATTCAATGAAAGAAATGCGTAATAGTAAAACGCTTCTGAGTCGGTTTGTGGTGAATATAAATTGAAATTTAGTAGGATATTGCTTAGATAATATATCAAAGGAAGGGTAATTAGAATCCAGAACTTGACCTTCGCTAACTTGTTAAGTTTATCAAAATAGTGATATAGTAGCAGTACCGTGGTAGACCAGAATAATAAAGTTGCTATCATATTAGAATGACGATAGATAGCCGAAAGTTGCGAAGACAACGTACCTGGATCAAAAGAAGGAAAGGTTATCGGTGACTGGGGTGCTATCAGTTGTTCCTTGATTGCCAAATTACGAGAATCTGCTACTAGGGCCACACTTGACGAAAAGGCAAAAGCCAATGCAGATACACAGTATAATATAATAACGATGGAGTTTCTATTTGAACGATACCATCTTAGGAGTCGCTTAGCAAAAAATATCAACAGGACCACATTTAGGGCATAGCTAATCAGCGTTGCAGCGATAAGATTGACAAGATGGTATTGTTTTGTAATCAGTATTTCCGATATAACAAATATAAAAATTGCAATGAGAGTGTATTGAACTACTGTTACTATCCTGTGTGTGGTGTGTAACTGGC
>JBPCNB010000640.1:0-1832 GCA_051001675.1 Nitrososphaeraceae archaeon
TAATTATGGCCTATCGCGGTTTATCCTCAGTTTCCCGAGGTTATCCACGTCCTCTGGGCATGTTGACTACGTGTTACTGAGCCGTATGCCACGTATTATTCATACGTTAACTCGCATGGCTTAGTCTCACTCTGATAGCAGTCGGGTCCGGCAGGATCAACCGGAGTCAATCCTTTTTCAGGATTTTAATTTATAATAGTAAGAGTACGGCCGGACAACTTTGCTATATTAGTAATTGTGCGGGTCGTGTGACCAACGTCAGATTCAATGATACACATTGAACCTCCATATTATGAGCGCAACTGGAGGTCAGTGGATCACAAAATGGCTCTAGGACCAATACATCCTCACTGACGCCGCCTTATAGATTACGTTCAAAACAGCATGGCACATAATTAGAATATAAATCTTCGTTCGAGCCAGCATCATACGTAAATGGAATAGTATCAGCCTATCTATCCACTGATTTCTTTCCTTACGTATTGAAATCTTTTTGTGCCCACGCTATCCTAGTATATAGTAGATTCCATTTAATGCAACCACTTATTACTTCGAATACAGCTGACTCCAAACAAATAAAAGAATCTCTACGAATTTTCGTTGTTAAAGACAGATGAAATTTAATGAATATCAAGCAATGTACGAAGGAAAGACACGTTTATCCAAAAAACTTTACAACCGTTCGCTACAAGTTTTTCCTGGAGGAATAAACCATAACATCCGCTTCTTTCACCCATATCCTTTTTTCGTAAAGAAGGCAGTCAAGAACACCCTTCTCGATGTTGATGGTAACAGGTATACGGATTATTGGATGGGTCATTGGGCATTAATTCTTGGTCATTCTCACCCTGCTGTTGTTTCGGCGACTTCCCAACAGGTAAAATCCGGCATACTCTTTGGTACGGCAAACGCTTTAAGCGTCGAGCTAGCCGAGACGATTCAACGACTGATGCCCAAGGCTGAGCTAATGCGATTTTCGAGTACAGGTTCAGAAGCAACAATGTATGCTGTACGTCTTGCAAGGGCGGCCACTGGCAGGAGAGTAATTGCAAAGGTGATTGGAGGATGGCACGGGTTCAACACGACTTTATTGCAAAGTGTAAATTATCCTTTTGAGTTCGACGAAAGCCTAGGGATAGTGCAAGAAGAGGAACATTTCGTTGAATCGATACCATTTAATGATTTGGATCGTTCAATAAAGATACTAAACGCTATAAAAGATGATTTGGCTGGCATAATCATTGAGCCTGTTCTCGGAGCCGCGGGATGCATTCCAGCCTCGCGCGAGTACTTGTTTGGATTGCAGGAATTTGCAAAGAAAAATTCAAGTCTGTTCATACTTGACGAGATAGTTACAGGGTTCAGAGTTTCCATTCATGGTGCCATGAGCATATACAAGCTTGAACCGGACCTGTTTACCCTTGGAAAAATAATCGGCGGAGGAATGCCAGTAGGTCTTGTTTGCGGTAAGAAGGAAATTATTTCCCTGGCCGATCCAATTGCGAGAGACCAGAAGTATAAGCGATGTTCAATCGGAGGTGGGACATTTTCGGCTAACCCCGCCACTATGAGTGCAGGGCTGACAACTATTGAATATCTGAGAAAAAACAAGCAGACTCTTTATAGCAGATTGAATGCTTTGGGAGAGCAAGCAAGAAAGAGACTTTCACGCATATTTAATGACTCAAAAATTAATGTACAGATAACTGGAATGGGGTCTCTTTTTATGACGCACTTTCTTGGGAGAGATGCAGGAAACAAGAATAAAGTGGATAACGCTCTTGACGTAGCCAATTCAAACCAGAAACTGTTAAATATATATCATATGTCAC
>JBPCNB010000641.1:0-1224 GCA_051001675.1 Nitrososphaeraceae archaeon
GTGAGAGAGTATTGTCATACTTTTTATTGTAAGAGTGCAGGATATATGCATAAACTATAATGCTGGCAATATCGGCTGAGGGCGTTTCGAAAAGGTACAAGGGCTTGAGTCAGACTGCGCTAAGCAATGTGTCAATAAGTGCGGAAAGCGGCCAGATATACACACTTCTGGGAAGGAACGGAGCGGGCAAGACGACTTTTGTACGAATTTGCGCTACTCAATTGATGCCAACTAAAGGAAGAATTCAAGTGCTAGGATACGATGTCTTAAAAGAGGCTGACAAAGTAAGAAAGCTTATTTCTATAGTTCCACAAGAAGGCAGACCACTAAGAGCTCTTACTCCTTGGGATCATGTGTATAATTGGTTACAAATTAGAGGAGAAAGAAAACAAGTAGCAAAAGAAAAAACAGAAAAAATTCTAGAGCAGCTCGACCTCTATGAGGCAAAGGATAGGCCGGCAATGAACCTATCGGGAGGAATGAAACAGAAAATTCTTGTTGCTATGGCCATGTCTGTTGATGCCGAACTATTATTTCTCGATGAGCCCACCATAGGGCTAGACCCTGTTTCTAGGCGACAGGTCTGGTCTGCAATAAAAGATTGGAAAAAAGAAGGCAAGTCGATCTTACTGACAACCCATTACATGGATGAAGCAGAGATGCTCTCAGACAATATTGTAATAATCGATAATGGCCAGATAATAGCAAAAGGAACGATAAAGGAGTTGCGTGCAACGATACCTCAGAACACGCGAGTTGATATTGGAAAGGACAATATCGATACTGAGATATTCAAGTCATATGGTTCGGTTATAGATTCTGGGGCGAACACAATCCGCATATTTACATTTGAATCAGCTATTAAAGAGTTAACAGAACTAGCTATCAAAAAGAACCTCTCGTTTACGGTATCCCCTATTACGTTGGACGACGTATTTGTTTCACTTGTTGGCAGGATTGAGGAAGGAAGAAGACAAGCCAGAACAGATCTCAAAAAGGATAAGGTTGCAATATAAGAAACTCCATATTTTGTATAAATACCATATGGGCGTTTAGGTTATTGGGAAATAGAGAAGTTTGGTGATCCAATCTTCCCTTACGTACAGCCTCGTGTACATGACGAAACACTCCATGCTGACTTCGTCTTATGCGAGCATACATTCATAGGTCCATGTCCGTGTTATTTCCTTAAAAGCCATTATATGTAGTTAAATATAATAGCAG
>JBPCNB010000642.1:0-2556 GCA_051001675.1 Nitrososphaeraceae archaeon
CCTGTAATAATGAACTATCAGTAACCTGTTTCACTAGAACGGTGCGAGCATAGGAAGTGATCTGGTTCTTCTTATCTGACTTTGGTTGTTCCTTCGATACATTCTCTAATTTGTCTGCATAGTCGACTTGTATCAATTCCTTTGACTGGTGTTCAAATGTGGGATAAAGTAGAAAATTATAATGTTTTACATCAAAGCCTTGTCTATACTCCATGATTCCACCCTTTCTCAATAGCAAGACCTGTCTACCGTCTTCAAGGGCCTTGCAAACAATCGCCCACTCTTTGAGGGCTGCTGTCATGACGGTATTCATTGAATTCGAAATTTGAGGTGACGACGATATGGACATTTTCTGTTGTGGAGGTGCGTCAGGCTGAGAAGTTTTGTTCGCGTTAGCGTTTGTGGTTTCGGTCCATGACAAATTGGGACGGGAAGAAGGTGTAGTGCTATAAGATGAACTATCCAAGGCTCTTGATAAATTCCTCAACACCACCCTTATAAATGCAAACTATCATGGGTGTATCTTTTACTACATATCTACTAACACGAGTTTCACGTAATTTGACTATTAAGTCTTGGAATGCCATTAAATCGGTTGTTTCAAAGGCTAGCATAAAATCCTGATCTCCTAGGCCAAACGAATATGACGTATTCAATCTAACTTGAGGAAACCTTCTTCCTATCGTAATATGCTCATCCATCATTTTCATTCTGTCTTCCAATGGTAGCAGGTACCATTCCCTTGATTTTATGAAAGGATAGACAATTGCGTATTTCATTGGCTCATTTTCTTTTTTATTGTCTTCTAACATATATCCTGGGGTCATTTTGGTTTTCTTTGAATAAATGGATGGACGATAAGACGAGAGGTATACTCTTGAAGATTCAATATATTTTCCAAATATTGTAAGATAAATTTTCGAGGCTAAGACCTGCATCTTTTCTACAGACTCAGAAATCATCCAAAGCATGAATTCGGAATCATCACGGAGTCCCAACGTGGAATAGACTCGTACCTTCATTTTTGTATTGGCAACTTCAATTAAACTCGAAAATTCTTTCGCTGCCTCCTCTTTTCCCAAGTCATTTAGCCATCGCCACTTTGGATCCACTTTATAAAATGAAAAATTCAGAAAAACGGGAGAAGTTTGGGGTGCAGGGGCTCTATCTGATATTGAGGAAGATGATGGTATGGTAGCCCGTGCGTCTGCTGTGGTAATTGATGTTGACTTTGTTGTGGTAGTTGGAGTGGTCGTTGCTCCAGTTCTTGCTTCCAAAGAGGTTTCCTCCATCGTTGGTCTATTCATTGTACCTTGCACTTTCTCGGTTGAGGACATGCGCCAACGACGAATATAGATAAATACCATTTAAACTTGCTGAATCTAAAGAAGATGAATCAAAAATCACTGCTTCATTGTAGGTATTCGTTAGGTAGTGGGCGCAGTCATATTCTTGGGAATAAGATAAAAAACTATAATTCATAAAACAATAGAATAGAACTAAAAAATAAAGCTTATGAAGTCAGTATTTTAAGGATGTCTTCTTTTTCATTGGCTTTTTTATTTATCTTCTAGACCCAGCCAGCCATATCCTTTTGTTTCCAACTCTTCTGACAAGTCTTTGCTACCCGACTTGATAATCTTGCCCTTTGACATGACGTGGACATAATCCAGTCTCGAAAGATACCTCAAAATTCGAGCATAATGGGTAATTACAACTACGCCTGCACCAGTGCCAATTAGTTTGTTAATTGCTTCGGCCACAGACTTGACTGCGTCGATATCTAGACCAGAATCGGGCTCATCTAGAACTGCCAAGTTTGGTTTTAAGACTAGCATCTGCATTACCTCAGATCTCTTTTTCTCTCCACCAGAGAATCCTTCATTTAGATATCTACTTAGAAATGTAGGATCAAGTCCGACGCTGTCTAAGTTTTTCTTTACGTATTCATGAAATTCTCTAACTGTCAAGAATACTTCCCTGTCTTTTTGTTCTTCAGCTAATGTTTTATTCAAAGTATTGTATGCATTTCTCAAAAAATGACTATAACCAACGCCCGTGATTTCAAGTGGATACTGAAAGCCCAAGAATAGTCCTTTTTTTGCCCTCTCATCAGGTGGTAATTTGTTAATGCTTTCTCCTTTGACAAGGATGTCACCTGACGTAACCGCGTATTTCGGATGACCTAATAACACATTTGCAAAAGTGCTTTTGCCTGAGCCATTGGGACCCATAAGAGCATTAACCTGTCCTTTATCGACTGCTAAATTGAGGCCTTTTAGAATTTCCTTGCCTTCGATGCTTGCATGCAAGTCTTTGCATTCCAGAAATGGCATTTCTATCTCTAGTTTGCGTACTCGCCCATAGACAATATAAGCATACGCATATCCTTACCATGCTACGATAATCTTACTAACACCTCTCTTTACCTTTCAGATACTAAATAATTAACCTAAAATATCAAAAACCCAGGACGAGTAGGACGTTACTTCCAGTCTTAGTGAGGCATTATTACAACGCCAACACAACACCAATTAAAATCTGACACCCAACAAC
>JBPCNB010000643.1:0-1923 GCA_051001675.1 Nitrososphaeraceae archaeon
GCAGCAACAGTTCTTTATGCATCTTGCCTAAAGACTGGCGAGAATGTTAGCCAAACTAACATTGCAGAAGCATCAGGCGTTACAGAAGTAACTATTAGGAATAGGTTTAAGGATTTAACAAGCAGGATAAAAATATGACGGGTGTAATCGTTGAGCTTATAACGCATTAAATCCCCCAGGTACTCAACACCTATGTAACTACAAGCGATGAATTTATTTAGAATATCTGAGTTGATAATCTTCTTAGATTAGGTTACTATTTAACTGCCGATATATCTTGTCCGCAAACTACCACGTGAAAAATATATTGGGAGAGCAGTGCTTAAGCATACTTGATGATCTATGTCACTATTATGAAAAAGCATTATTATTCTCATTAGTCTTCGTTTTGAAAAGCATTATTATGATGAGGACAGGTTAGGTCTCTGCAATAATAACAAAAGCTACATTGTGTGCAGATAGGTTCTGATAGTGTTGGAGTAAAATCATAACAATAGTTAAAGCATTTCCTGATTATTTTTTTTAGTGTGGGGATGATTTTTCAATCTGAGATCGCTATTTCGTCAAGCAATCTTAATACTTACTTCTATTGCATCTTTTACATTTGGGGTAAATTCTACTGTAGTCTCAATAGTCTTGCTCTTGTATATTGTAGAATTTCTTACATACTCTAAATAGTCTTGCATCTCATTTTTAGATATTTCAATATTATCTGCAACTACTATCGTACCCCTTTTTAGATTATTCTTTTGTGCTAACTCAAGATACTTTAGGTATTCGTTTTTAGCTGCATCCAAAAACAATAGATCAAATTTGGAATTAAGTCTAGGTATTTCATCTAATGCATTTCCAACAATAACATCTATTTTATTTAAGAGCCTTGCATCTGCTATATTTTTTCTTGCAATGTCTGCAATTGATTTATCTATTTCTATAGTTACCACTTTTCCATCTGCACCTTTTAGTGTATCAGCCATTAGTATAGCAGAATAGCCAGAATAGCCGTACAAGGTTCCAATCTCAAGAATATTTCTTGGTTTGTATTTTTGGATAATTCCTGTTATAATTTCGCCTTTGATAGGGCCTATAGATGGAATAAATTGTTTTTCAGCCATCTTTTCTAGGCGTCTGAGAACTTGTGATGCTCTACCCACACCACTATATAGGATACTTCTTATTCAAAAAGGATATTACTATAATGACCAGCTTTAGCGGTTAATTACTACTACTAGATGCTAAGAAGCTCATAAGACTAATCTGACAGTCATAATCTTATTATGTGAGTATAACTTCTCAATAATAAGAATAACTACTAGTCCTCTATTTGAAAATTTCAGAAGAACATTAATCGAACGACTAGGTGAAAAATACAGATACTTGCGACATAATACCAAATTTAATGAAAACTACCAATTTCGTATTAGACAAATTGGACAACTAAGAAACCTGCAGATGCATTTGGAGAATTGCTGTCATAGAGTTGACATACCATCACGTTTTTGTAGTCAGATATGCAGATATGCCACACTCTTGTTGTAGGGTTTTCCAAAGACGTGTCTGTCTATTAGTTGTCATGCTTATCTGATCTTTGTACTCGTTATACAGCAGAGGAAGCGCTTGCAATTTCTTTAGCTAATCTGATGCATAGCTGTAGATGTCTTTTCTCCTCTGCTAATATTGCTTTTACATTAGTAGCAAGCTTCTTATTTTTTACACCTTTTGTCATTGCACTTAATACTTCATAAAGTGTTACCTCTCCACCTTCTGCAAGACATAGAAATTCTATTGCTTTAAAACTGTCAGGGTCTACTCCGAGATATGTCTTCATCATTTCAGCAGCTTTTTGTTCTGTTTCAGACGCTGTCTTTTGAATGGTTTCTGAACTTAGGCCTTCTGATGTTAGCTCTTGGACTAACTCTTCCA
>JBPCNB010000644.1:0-4634 GCA_051001675.1 Nitrososphaeraceae archaeon
CTAGTTATCAGATAGAAGCATCCAAAGAAATAGCCACATTTTTTAGCATTATGATCATTTACACGCAAAGATGAATACTTGATATGTGAAAAGGACCAAAGTACAGGCAACATCATCTTGGCCCAGCGACTTTCAGATACGATACGTGGTCTCAAAGTAAGCGCATCAAGTTTTTCTTTATTTAAATTCCCAACTGCTAGAGACAGAGTCTGTGAAGAACACAAGGTATCTGCATCAGTGAAGAGAAAAGCCTCTCCCCTTGACTTTAGGTATCCTTGATAACATGCCCAATTTTTCCCCGTCCATTCATTTGGTGAAAGCCCAGCGTTGATAACTACTATTTTATCACAATTTTTTATTTGATATTTTTGTAATATCTCACAGGTTGAGTCTGATGATGAGTCATCGATAACAATAATTTCAAAATTTGGGTAATCTTGTTGCAGCAGACTGTCAAGGCATTTTGAAATATATTTTTCTTCATTGCGAGCAGCAATAATAATACTCACTTTTGGAGGTTCCTTATCTATAGTAGGTCTGGCAAAGTTCATCAAGGTCAGGGGTTGCTTAAAAGATTTGAGCAAATAAAAAGCGAAATAGAGCCAAACACAAAACGCAACTAATATAGTTGCGAACAATACTATAGTTATAGAGAAAATATACGCCATAATCAAACAGACAAATGAGTTAGAGAATAATTAAAGCTTTCAATGGGTGATGGTTGATATCAATAATATTTTCTTTACGTGTCATCACTCGCAATATATTTCGTTGCCTTTATTATTTAGAAAAATTCCAAACGACCATTCATCACACTCAACATCTCCTTCGTAGAATTGATATTCCCAGCCCTTGATAGATTAGTATCACGAAATCCAGACACACTGGCAACTAATGATATCTTCGATAATGGTGAGATTTTCATAGGAGAATCAAAATCCATACTAATTTCAGCCGATAACCCCAAGACAAGCATGCCATACTTTTGCAAGTTGCATCCAATTGAAATAGAAATCATTGTAGTACTTCCCAAAAGTGAGATGCTCTTCACTAACGCATAACGTTTGCGATTATTGGATTCCATCTTTGAGTTTGATGAGTCCCATGAATTTAAATGATGCATACAAATCAAGAAAAGGAGAAGGCTTGATATTGTCTCTGACATAATGATTTCATATCTGAGGCATTAGATTGCGATCGAAAATATAGTATTTGCTTAATAGATTGTTTGATCATATAAAGACTGGGTGTAAATTCTTATGAACTACGACGAAAATAATAGCAAACGCTTTATCAACCATCGGTTAAAGTGGCTTGGAATTTACATGACTATTGGTCTAGTTATTGCCATCTTGCTCCCATTTCCAGTAGACTTAATGACTGTATTTGGTGTTTTGTTTCTGATTAACTTATTTAGAAGAAGGGTGGTGATGAAAAGATATGGTCGTTCAGGTGGAATAAAGGATTTGTTTGGTTCACATTCACCGTCAATATCGGGTAATAGTGAATACAGGCCGCTGAGGTACTATTGCATGAGCTGTGGAAAGGAACATAAGCAAGTTTCCTGTCCTAGTTGCGGATCGAGAATGAAAAGAGTAGGGTAAGATAATCACCAAATGAGTTATTATTAAAGATAAGAATTAGATAAATAATATGGAAAGAGATGAGAGATACAGACCTATTTGCCAAGTTTTTAAGAATATGATTTTGGTGCTATCTATGTAATCATTATAATTATATTATCTGTATGCTCTAGTCACTATGATGAATGGAAAAAACCAAAAATACAATGCTGTATTGTTTGCTATAGTGATTCCATCATTTATTGTATTAGCTATACCGTTTGGAGGAACACTAATTTTTCAAAAGGCAGCCGGACAAGAGCAACAAAATATTACTAACACTACAAGTATTATATCTGGTCAAATCAGTGGTATCGCAAATCAGACAAACTTCACGGTGGATCCGATGCAAAATCAAACAGTGGCTAATCAAACAGGAACCGCAGCTCTATCGGCTAATCTGACACAATCAGACTTTGAATCAATAACACAGGATTTAACCGAAGCACGTCAGGCCTTACAAAATAATGACACTAATACAGTACTTGATGAGCTAAATTCAGCCAGTGGCGAATTATTTCAAGTTATTAGCAGACAATTTGATCCAGCTCATGTCGAAGAAATGACCCAAGAATTTAATCCATTGCAGAGTCATATAGATCTGGCTCAAGAGGCAATGTTGAAAGATGACTTTGCAAAGACAATTGAAGAGATAAACTCTGCAGACTCTGAATTACTGAAGGTAACTGAGTTGCTGCCGTCTAGTGAGGAACAAGAAGATTAAATCCTAGTCCTACAAAAGTATATTGGATCAGAACAGAATGGGCAACAAGTATCAAAAGGAAAATAGTATTTCGCATATAATGCTGTAATAACAATACCTTGTTTTATTTATTGATTCCTAATATATCACAAGTCCATTATTTACATAGATAGATAAATTGTATTAGAACCGTTCTTTTCTATTGGATTATTTCAAATGACTCAATCATCCTCTGTGCAACCTGCAAGTCATCTTCAAAGTCTTCTTCCTCCGCTGTATATGTAATAGTGTATACTTTATCATTTTTAATTGTCCATACTTGCATTGTTTTTAGTAAGGGGCTAATAGATAGTATCTCATGAGCAGGAAGAGTTGCAAGAGTGGTTGCATTTGATTCTAGAATTTGGGCTTCGATTGAATCTATCTTCGAATTGGTGTATTCTTCCAACGTCATATTTTGTGACGATAATAAAGTCTCCACCTGTATCCTCACACTTAGGGCTCCTGAAGCATCATCAAGGGGGTAAAAATCAATATCCGCGGAATCGTTTTGCAAAAATGAGAGATCTAATCTCCCCCAATCTGAAGGATATTGAATTCTTATTCCAAATGTAGGATTACTATAATTTACAAATTTAGTTTCATTTTCTTGCGCTGTTGTTATATGCTCGTTTATTGCGAAGGAGAATGATAACAACAAGGAAGTAATGGTTAAAGTGGTAATTAGGATTAGGATTGTTGACAATTAGGCCATTACGAGAATAGACAATAGCAATATCTTAAGGTTATGAGGTCAGAAATCTCAAATTAAATCTTGAAAGATTTAAAAAACTAACGAAATGGAAACAAGAATGAACAAAGCTATTGCAAGGGCATCCAGACCAGATTTTCTGAAAAAGGATCTACTCGTGTTTTCTCATTTTCTATTCTCTCTATTATCATTGCTGGGTAGTAGAATTAAGACGTGTTAGCATAGATGATGGAAGAGTTGGGGAACTCGTCGTAGTATTAGTTAGTAATGATTGTTCTTCGTTAGTTCTAGAAGTCGAAATCTCTATAAATGGAGTGACTCCTTGACCTCCAGCTCCCCCTCCTGTCACCAATGGTAATATTCCATCCCATTTAGTAGTTTTGAGCCACTCTAAATAGGTTGGATTATTTCTTAGTTGTTGATCTATTATTGTTATAGCTTGTGCTTCTCCTTCTGCTTGCAACACATTAGATTGTTTGATTCCTTCGGCTCTTGCGATGTTAGCCTTTTGTTCTCCAATTGCTTTAGCTTCATTTTGTTGTGCTTCTATCTGTATTCTCCTCAATTCATTTTGAGCTTGTAATGCTCTCTGTTGTGCTTCCACTTTGGCTTCTACTGCTGTTCTAAACTGTTGTGAGAATTGAAACTCTGTTATAGAAATAGCATCTACTATAATGTTGTATGACGCTAGTCTTGCTGTTATCTGTTCTTCAATCTGGTTTTTCACAGTCTCTCTCTTCGTAATTAGCTCTTCAGCGTTGAATCTGGCAGTAACTTGCTTTACAGATTCTTGTATGGCAGGTGTAATCACTCGGCTAGCATAATCAAATCCTAATTGCTGATATACTACTTGAGCTCTATCAGGATTCAAATGGTAGTTTAATGCTACTTGAGTACTTACATCTTGCAAGTCTTTGGACGCAGAAGCTGCGTCCTCTACTACCTTCTGAGTTCTGACTTCCATTTGAACTACATTATCACGAAATGGTACAACAAAGTGTAGTCCTTCGTCTAGTGATACATCCGTGTCTACATTTCCAAATTGAACTAATGCTCCTCTATTACCTGCATCTACTATTCTAACACTTGAGGAGGCTATTATTGAAATAATTATAATACCTATAAAGACAGGAATAATTATTCTTAATATAGAACTTGAGCGACCTGCACTCTCAAGTGGTTCTCCTTCTGGTGTTACTCTCTTTCTGCTTCCATAAGGATCACCAGATCTATTAAATGGGTTTCTCATTAACTAATTTTTCGCAGTAAGCTCTTTTAAGTCTTAGTTATTCATTTCTTTTTTCAGATTTGTAGCTGCTGTTTTTTCCATCTAACTTTGAGATATCATATGATTTATCAACAGTCGCTACCTGCTATTCTTTATAAGGGGATTATGAGTAGCTATGTCAACCAACTTGCATGACTTAGAACACCTAGTACTTTACGGCGTAATTCTTTGGTTACCAATTTTTGTAATCATCAATGCCATTGTGCCCCAAGAAGAACTATCATTACTATTACTGGCACATGGACAACAAGAGCAGGAGCAGAACAATAC
>JBPCNB010000645.1:0-1595 GCA_051001675.1 Nitrososphaeraceae archaeon
CTTTGGATCTTCGTTTACAAAAGTACTCATTGCTTTACGAATAATATATAGAAACGGGATTTAGGTATGCAAAACTGACTAGATTGCTACCGAGTTCCTGATCCAATATATATGATTTTCCCGCTACTGATTATACGCCTGCTAAACGATTGAGATGTGAGAAGTGTGGTATGATAGTAGATGGTGGACGCAGAGTACTTAACAAACACAAAAAGGAATACCACTCTTACTAGGTTTCTTTTTTTATAAGTCGATTAAGGGGTTCTGTCAGCACATATAAGAAAAAATATAGAAGACAGACTGATTATTGTACTAAATCACATCCAAATGGAAAAGGTCCTTTTGACTATTCAGGCGTATGATGTTTGCTCGATCCTTTTGTTTGTGGATTGTAGATTCCCACAGCCAAAATGGTTTAGCTCTAAGTCGTTGTAATGGTGCGCTTTGCTTTGGACCTGATTGTGGTTTAACTTGCTTTTGAAGGTCTTTGAAAGTCAACCACTAATTACATATCGTGAGGAAAGCTTTTAGCTTTTGCTATTCATTAAGAATGGAGAACACAGTTGCCATAGTGTTTTTTAGTTGTACTCATAGGCTTCCTCTTAATTGACCGTATTACTATCAATCTATAGCTTATTCAGGCAAACAGGAAATGCAGACTGGTATTTAGTAGGTACAACCATTGCCTTAGTGCTTGCAACTATTGCATTAGTGGGGATAACCGCTTACTATGCTAGACAGACGAAAAGATTAGTGACCCAGACTGAAGAGCTAGTAAAGACACCTTTTCTTCCCAGACTTTCGGCCCATTATGACCCCAAGATGCAGATAGAAGGACAGTATATCAGTAACATAGTATTGCACATTAAGAATATAGGAGTAGGGACTGCCATAGACATAAAGGTCCAATATTCAATACCGAGCCTAGATAAGACTGATCAGAAACAATATGCCTCTATCCACCCATCAGGAGCTGAAGACTGGTCCATCCCTGTTTCGCAGCCAAAACGAGACAAGGAGATTCAGATTATTCTAGAATATGAATATAGGGATCTTTTGGTCAGGAAGTATATGCATAACCAAACCCTGATTATTAGGAGCTATGCGTTAGACTGATAGGAAATCATAGCTGTTGCTGCAGATTTCGGTGAAGCTAACTATCGATTTTTAAAAAACCCGATTTGTTGTCTCTTGCTCGTCTGTTCCCTCTACCTGCTTTTCTTCAAGCTGCTCCTGATCTTCATCATAATCAAGTTCTTTGGATTCTTTCCCATTATCATCTTCCTTAGTAGACAAAATGAGGATGAGGGGTAATACAGTCACTTAAACCAAGTTATTTCTATCCAGCAATATCCCTCTCTGCTGTCAAACGGAAAAGTACAAATGTAAAGAGATTCTAAAAATGTGAAAAACGAAGAATTTGGATAGCAGTCGTGGTTTTCTTAGTACTGGAACAGTTGATACTATCATCCGACTGTAACAGCTGGACATGTTGAGACGGTTGCATAGCTGTCGATTGCATTGGTAGCACAGTTAAAGTTAGTTCTAAGGGTGATACTATCAGATATATCTATACAGACCCACAGCACAAAAAC
>JBPCNB010000646.1:0-2077 GCA_051001675.1 Nitrososphaeraceae archaeon
CCAGTAATTCCCTGTGCTACTAGCACAGAGTAGCAACCAAGACCACAATCCTCACATATAGGCTTTAAGGCTTTACTATCTGCACTTCCTATACAGCAAGGTTTCTTCTCTCTTCCCATATGATCCAAAGACAGTATAGCCCATGAAGGGCATTGTACGGGTGTGGTTCCAATACCTCCCCAGTTGCCTTTCATCAACGATAATTGCTTCTTTCCGTTTATCACAAAGTTTGGATATTTTTCCTTCAAATCAATTAGTTTATCTACTACAATATTACGCTCCTGTCCAAAAGGCATCCATAATGGGTCACCTTTTACAAATGGTGTATGGAATTGAAATCCAATCTTGTTAACTACCCCTTTCCATTCTTGTACTAAATCATCTATCGTCCCGTGGTTCAGAGAATTTATAGTCATTGTAATCCATATATCCTTCCATGCGGGCTTGCCATTTCTAATATTATCTTGGCTTGAAATATAATCCATGATGTTTTGTCTCGTTCTTGAATAGGAATCTTTTCCTCTAATCTGGTCATGAATCTTCTCTGTCCCATCCAATGATATCCAATAAAAATAGAGATTATCAAATCTCTTTAGAGGAAAAGTTCCGTTTGAAACTACACACACTCTTCTGGGCATTTCTTCACAAAATACTTGTATTATATCTGGTCTCATTGTTGGTTCACCACCTACTAGAGTAACTACAAATATTTTCTGTTTCTTGAACCTCTTTCTAATGATTTCCCGCCATTTGTCTGCGCTTAGGTCTTGATCCTCATTCTTTCTATTAAGCCACCAGTAACAATGACTACAGTGTAAATTACAGACATTGATAACATCTACTGAGCCATACATGGTTGGTTTTTGATGAAATAGTTTGATCCCTAGATACTTGTTGAAAATACCAAAATACAGAGGCATCTCACGGATAAGATCAGTTAAGCCACGACCGTAAATGAGATCAACCACAGCTGATAAGACGACTCGTGATAGATAAAGTATTTTGTTACGGAACTTTCACTCTTGCAATTAGAATACGCCCTGGTCCCACTTGATATTGAATGGTTGTTCTCTATTCGGTCTAAACAATTGGCTTGCCATATTCCCATGCTGTGGCGACACCTTTTCGTTAAAATTTATATGTTTTAATTTGTAGGATTAAGGAAAAGCATTCAGGTCAGCATATGCAAGAGCTAATAGTTCTGATTAGATATTTTCTTCATACGTTTCGGTCGACTGTGCGGGAGCAATTACCCCATTTCCCGTAATTTATTAGCATCTCGTCCTAACAGATCTGAAGACTTAGAAATAAGTGATTGAATTAGTTCAAACCATATCAAGCCTACAGCATATATCGTTAGGGGTCAAGTGGATTTTAAAAAAAATTTGGTTGCAGCCGCTATTATTTTTTTATAAACCAAATTATTAGGCAATCTGTTATTAAAGCTTAAAAGTTTTTTCTTATCTATCCGTCTTTTTCTAATTTAAACAAGAATGAAAGTATTTAACATACTATCCTATATTAAAAAACAATACGGGCTTGGCAAATCGGGAGCAGGCCGCGTCGGCAATTAGTAGTAGGAAAGCGGCTGTAATAGCGGGTATTCTAATTATTTTTCTTGTAATTATCAATTTACTTGTCACGCGCCAAGTTTTGCCAGCCTATAAAGATATTGAAGTCATAATCTTCGTATTGACTGTAACTATCGGATATGGCATAGGTTCTTGGATTCTCTGACGATATACTGAACGAGTAATTCGGGAGATTAGAGCCAAATCGCGTTTTATTAAACTGATGCACTGGACCGTGACGGTAGTTCAGTTTTCCTTGCTGGGGATACTGTTATTTGTCCTTTTGAGAGCTCTGTTGCATAAATCATTTTATTCCTTCGCACATTATCTATATCTCTCTACGTCATGGTAGCAGACATGTTATACAGTGACGCTTTTAGAATCAATTCCTTGGCCATGTTCTGAAATTTCCTTGCAGTTACATACTCACCAAACGTTCTTTTAATAGAAGAGACTACTGTTTCTGCCATCCACCTTTGTCCATAGCTGACGCTATGCTTCCATCT
>JBPCNB010000647.1:0-4408 GCA_051001675.1 Nitrososphaeraceae archaeon
CCTTGACGGTGAGCGTCTGTGTTGTATTGCACCAAATGATCTACGTCTGTTTCCACAGTTTTTTGACCAAGACGAGTTGTTATCTTTGACATCACGATAAACCCAGGGCCCAAAAGATTACCACAGGACTTTTTGCCCGTCAGGCGATGCATGATACAAATTCCCTCATATTACGTAAGCCGAGAATACCTACCCCTGTGTTCGATTTCCACGACTTTTCGTAGTGTGGATTGCATTTTTTTTTGACCTACTACTGATGAGTACGCTATGAGAAACTTTGAAAATGAAGCATGACAAATAGATACGTACTCGCTATATAGGACTTCTTTAACCAATCGCAGGTCGACAGCCTTGTCCTCCAACCTCTCAGAAAAAAAGGATAATCCAAAATCAAGCAATACGAGTTGATTCTCTCCAACCTTAAGAAAATTAGAGGTAGTTAGATCGTTATGGATAATATTATTAACATGAAGCAAACCAGCAATTTTTCCCATTTGTAAGGCGACGTCTTGATTCATTTTTTCCTTTACGCTTTCGCCTTTTATGAATTCCATTATTATCTCAGCTGCGACGGGATCTACGAAATAAACAAATGGGGTCTTAACTCCAATCGACTTCGTAACAGATAGCATAGTGGCTTCGCGAACAGTACGTGTTCTTCGAATTTCATAGTCGAGTGAATTTTGACGATATGGCTTTACCTTCCGAACTTTAGAAATGGCTTTATTTCCATACCAACTAGTTAGATAGATATCAGCTTCTGCACCTTTCCTTAGTATTATATCTGAGGGAATCTGCAATAGTGTTATATTCGTGAATCTGAGAGAATAAAAATGTGTGCGTCGAGGTTCTCAGAGAAGGAGAAAAAGTAATTCTGCAGGAAGATTGCGCAGAAGACAGTCTAAAAAATGGAATACTGACATTGACAACTCACAGAATCCTCTTTGAAAAGACTGAAGGTAGGATGGCAACATTTTGGAAGGAACCAGGAGAGTTACTGCTGAACATTAATTTGAGCAAGGTCTCTCTTGTTGAATCTCGTGGTTTTATCATAGCAAAGGTAACGATTAGTGTTGGAGAACAGGTTTACAGGTTCGGAGTGTTTAATCCGGGCAAGTGGGCGAAGATAATAACAAAACAAATTGGTAGTATGAACCTCTCAAAATCCTAGGTCGTGCGCCAATTAACATCGACACTATCAATCCTCCACGACTGATGTACAAAAGATTTCTCTATCTCAACACCGTTCCCTTTTGATACGTACTCGAGAATCCCCGTCCAAGCAATTTGTGATCCGTTATCTCCTGCAAACTTGGTTGGAGATATGAAAAGTTTGGAACCCTGTCTTGCACAGGCACTCCCGAGCATCTGACTTAACCTCTTGTTAGACGCTACCCCTCCCACTACCATTACTTCCTTCTTTCCGGAAAAAGAGATCGCACGCTCTATTGTTTCAGTAATCATTGCAAAAGATGTCTCTTGCACTGAGTAACACAGATCGGCAAACATCTGTTTATTTTCGGGATTCTTCTCGCAGAGCCTCTTTGCTGAGCTAAGAATTCCTGAAAAAGAAGCATCATTTCCCTTTACCACATAGGGAAGATGAATATAGCTTCCTGATGACATGCGGGCATATTCTTCTATTCTATCACCACAAGGGGATGCAAAGCCACTCGCTCTTCCAAACTGATCCAGCAACTGTCCTAAAGTAATGTCAAGCGTCTCACCGAATACACGCCATCTTTTCTGTGAAAATGCTAGAATCATCGTATGGCCTCCAGAGATAAGCAAGACCAGTGGATCGTGGGCACCCGTAAGCAAAATGCCAAGCTCAATATGCCCTAAAGCATGATTTACAGGTATTAGCGGCTTCTTGTTGTAGGCTGCTAGAGTTCTCGAAACAACTGCTCCTACTCTCAAGCAAGGGCCTAATCCTGGTCCGGCAGAATAAGCAATAATATCCATGTCTCCGATATGCAGGCCTGACTCCTTGATACAATCTTTCAAAACTTTAGCGGAAACTTCCGCATGGTGCCTTGAAGCCAGCCTGGGATGAATTCCCGAGCCCTCGGGGGGCCTATATATGTCACGACTATCAGATAGTATCTGCGCACGGAAATTCCCTAATTTTTTTAACCTATCCACATTGTTGGAACCATAGATATCTGCATATTCTATAACAGACGCGGCAAAAGTATGAGCAGTACTCTCTATGCCAAGACAAAGCATGTCTTGAAACTATTACCTCCCGTTTTTTGTTGCAGAAATAATTTTTACTACGTCATTGTTTTTGAGTTTGTAATCAGCACCTAGCCTCATTTTGCTGCGAGCGTCAATGGCATACAAGAATCCCTTACCTAGTTCTGCATGTATCTTGTGTGCAAGGTCCCTTGGAGTTGAGTTAATAGGAAGCAAATGGGCGTCAGGAAGCACGTTTCCTTTTTTGTCAATGAGTTTCAGTTCGTCCTCAACAGGATATACGACAATGAGCCTCAATAAATTAAATAACGTTAAATTGATAATTTCTTGTACACCTGTTGAACCATATTTATGGAGAAAAGCACCAGCTTTTTCAAGAGCCTGCCTTTGACGTTCATTTATTGAGGCGCCTTGCTTGCTTTTGAAACGGCTATCTACTGGCAAGTATTGAATCGTTTTCTTTTTTGTCGCCCGTCTGAGTACCCACTCGATCTCGGAGGAGCACGGAAAAACACTATCCCTGAGATGTTTGATTTTCAGTAAGTTATCCCCTGCTGACGGTAAGTCAGCTTTGTTCGCAGCGACGACAACCGGTTTTGACCTACTTCTGACTTTTCTACAAAATTTAAGGATATCATTCTCAGACCATTCTATTGCTCTCGTATGAGAAAGTCCCAACTCTCCAATAGTGTGAAAAACTTCTGCCTCCCTGATAGAGAGTCCTGAAAGTCGGGTGGCGATCATTTGCTCTATTTTTAAGCTTTGGTTTTCCGCCTCTCGTGCTATTTTATTCCAGTCCCTGACTAGAATGGATGCAAGCCATTGGTCTAGTTCTTCTTCTACAAACTGGATATCAAATATAGGATCACCTGTTCCAGGTGTAATAGGTCTTCCCTCGCTGTCGGTGGAACCAGCCGCGTCCACCACATGAACCAGGGCATCAGCTTGCCTCGCATCATCCAGGAACTTGTTGCCTAAGCCCTTTCCTTGGGAGGCCCCTGGGATGAGACCTGCAACATCCATAATCTTGACGGGAATAAATCGCATTCCATCTGTACATATAGAATGAACAGGATTGTCCTGAATTCCAAATTCTCTGCATACACAATCAACTCTGGCGTAGGTGATACCCACATTCGGAGCAATAGTCGTGAAAGGGTAGTTGCCGCACTGGATGTCAAGGTCTGTAGCTGCATTGAAGAATGTCGATTTACCGACATTAGCTTTTCCGATTAAGCCTAGAAGCATCGTTATATAGTGTGGTGACCTAGTTAAAATGTTAAGGCATATTTCCCTTCTGGAGTCTCCGTGACACCTGCGTTCTTGTTGAATGGTCTACGAACTCATTTGTATGAAAGCTTGTCGCGTAAAAATATCTTGTCTGGTAGGACTTGATCAAGATTTTTATTCGATAGAATCACACAAGGTGCAGGGTCATCGAACTTGGCCGGAATCATTGCCCTTAATATCCTGGACTCTAGAGGAGATAATAGCTCTATAGTTGGTGTCCTTGCACATTCAATGCGGCTGCTTCAACATAGGGGAAAAGCATATTGGAAAATGGTAGTAGGGAATAATACCTCTTCAAGCGAAGGATCCTTGCCCTACGACGATACTATAATAAAAATTGCGCATAAAGAGAAGTTATGCGGTAGCAGCGCAATCGGTTATTTATCGAAGCGATCCCCTCAATTCCATAGTTTCAATATTATTCACGTTGCCTTGGACGGTTTTTTCGTAGACACTGAGAAATTATATCTCCATCCAGAGATCGGTCAAGCAAGAGATTCTGATTCGCTTTTTAAAGTATGCCATATCTTTACAAAGCTCCTGATAAACAAAAGGTATCCTGAACGTGCTGTTCAGTTCCTTGACCGACATTTACGGGGAAACCTCATACTAAAGGTAGGAAATGACATTTATGCGTACAGGAATAGTACAGGCTTCAAACCGCTGGTTTCTGCAACATGCAAGGAAAGAACATTAAATATGATAGCATCCGAGAATTCATTACGAACATCATTCGTAGAAATGGATTTTCAGGATGTAAAGCCTGGTCAGTTAGTTAGGTTAAACGACGACACCGGATTAGATGTTGTTACGCAATTGCCAAATGCCACTACTATGATAGATCCATTTGAATTCATAAGAGAAAGCCATGTCGCGTCCACTCTAAACGGCAGAAGTCTCTACTCAATTAGAAAAGATA
>JBPCNB010000648.1:0-1108 GCA_051001675.1 Nitrososphaeraceae archaeon
TTTCTATCTTCTTCAGACTTTAAACTATCAGCAAATCCTCTCCAAGATTCAGGCGATTGACAATAATATTTCCTAGATTGCCATACACCAGATTATTAGAGTCGGAGTGTGTTACCAAACTACTTGAGAATGGACATAGCTCGACATAAAAACAAGGATTAATAATATTTTCCATAACACAATGTTACGTGCTTCTAATTAATTTCTTAAAAATATTGCTAGCCATGTAGGAAGTTATAGCTGCTGAGGTCATAATACATCCTGCAGCTATTCCATTAGATAATTGGGTTCCTTTTTTATTATCTTCGGTTCTATTGTTATCACTAAAAGCAAAACCGACTAACTTTCCCATCGAGATGGCAGACATAAGGCCCACTAAAAATTCAGGAGCATCGATTAGTAAGTGTCCGAAGGGATCCTTCCTAGGATCGACCTTATCCATATGAACAGTATAATAATCACCATATTCTCTGATATGCAAGTTTTTGTAGCGAAATTGCCTCTTAGCCCCTTTCTTATTTCCAAGGAGAGTTTCCTCGTACTCAATAGTAGGTCTGACAGATTTAGGTACGATTATGCTGCCTTCATCGTCAATATATGACACACTAAATTTGTCCTGCATAGGGCATATAAATTGACTTTATTGATATTAATAGTGCTGCTATCCTCTTCTCTCTTCCAAGGTACAGATCTAATCCTAGCTTCACCATTCTTGCAAACAAGAAATCTAAAATGGTGCTCGCATAGTGATCTCCTCCGGAGATAAAAATATCTCGATCCTTATCCTGCACATAGTTATAAAAGGCCCCAAAAATGTCTTTTTCTTGTGCACTATCAAATAATGTCTCTACACTCTGTTATGGGTCACTTACATCTTCATATCTCGACTTTATTATGACAACTGGTTCTTCTGGATTGATTTTACCAGAAGTTGTCTGAACATTAACATAGAGAAGCGAAAAAGGTGATGATGACGATGTACCGTCTTCATCTTCGACTTTAGTCAACTCAATTAACTTTGAACCATCGTATTGTACTTCGACTTTACTTATGGGTTCGACCTTCAATCTATGAAATAAATATTGTTGAACGTGTGAGAGGTCTGTAT
>JBPCNB010000649.1:0-1172 GCA_051001675.1 Nitrososphaeraceae archaeon
GCTTGAAATGATGCTTGTGAAGTACTAGCATTATTTGCAAGTTACCTCGGCGGATAACTTAGCTATATATGACAGACAATTTTCTTTGCTTCTTGTATCAGTTATCATTCCGCAGTGGTATCATCCTCCAGTAGAGAAACCGTTGGCCATGCTGGGTAATGGAGTTGTTGCAACTCAAGCTGCACTATCAAAGAATAATAATTTTGGTAATAGAGGAGTGATATTCATAGGGGAATTTGGAACTGCAGAACCATTAACCCAAGAAATGCCAGGCATTAAGCATATTATATAGATCAAAAAGTTATAATGCTTGATCCAAACACTGGAAAGTTTACTGGCTTTGTTTCATTGAAGAAAATTAATATAGACTTTAGACCTATCGGTGTAAAATTCGACCCCAATGGAGACGCCCTTTATATGTAAGTTTTGGAAATGATGCTAATACTGGAGTAATATGGAAGGTAACACCCTCAGAATAGTTAAACAGATGGTCAAACAAGGAATATCTTTCCTTCTTTAATTTGTTCTAATCTTTATAATCTTAGTCAGTGATGTTGCATCCTATAGACTTAGTTTATCTATATTGATGTGTAGAGTTCACTTTCGATAATCTTTTCTTCTGTAGATGTAAAGGCTAAGACACACATTGGACCTTTCATAGCGGAGGTTGATGACTGGCATCCAAATTACACCCAGCGGCCATTCTTCTTTGGATGCCACAAACCCTCTGACTTGTTCTCTGTAAACTGAGAAATATTGAGTACGATTTTCGATCCTAAGAGGATATAAAAAATAATGACAACAAGGCAATACCGAGATAAGCATGAGATAATGGCCGATATGCTAAGGACGATTATTGAAAGTGGTATTAAAGGTGCCTCAAAGACAATAATTATGTATAAATCGTTTCTCTCTTTCGCTCAATTAAAAGAGTATCTTTTGTTTCTGTTGGATAAGGGTCTGGTCGAAGAGTATCATCATCAAAGGAAAGAAGACGACAATAAGCGAGGAATAACAAGTACAAGTGGCGATGATCATAAATATTACAAGATAACAGAAAAAGGACGTCGTCTTCTAGTAATCTTTGAGGAGATTAATAGTTTGATCGATGCAACCTCTGGTAATGTTTCTATATAATTTCAATATGAAGTTTTTAAATACCAGACATTTGT
>JBPCNB010000650.1:0-1477 GCA_051001675.1 Nitrososphaeraceae archaeon
ATCTATTGCAATAATGAGACAGGATTTACCCAAAATATTTCGTGATGAACTCATACGCTTAAAAGGAAATTAATATTAAAAATGATATTTTACAATGCCGGTATCGATGATGATAATGAAGAGATAGATGAAAAATTAAAGGATCTAGACAAAGACCATGAACGATACATTCAAGAACAATATGATAAAGGTACAATTCCTAAATATGAAAATGGTAAAGGTAAATCAAAAAATCACAATAATCCTGTAGTAAAATTAATAACTGAAAAAGAAATTGAGAAAAATAAAATATTAAATGAGATTACAAGATTAAGACGGGAAAATCCAAATCTACCTTTTGATCAATGGACCAATACCTTAATTGAGAAACGTCAGATACTAGATAGTAAAGTCAATGAATATTTCCCAGACATTTCATTAGAATTAGATTTTATTTTATCTATCAAGACTATCCTAAACACTGAAGATATAACACTTCCATTCATGGGTATTGTATTTGCTGTTCCTTGTTCAATGAAAACACAAGTTATTGAGATACTTAGAAAATGGATTTATTCTTATTTTACCGATAAGTTTACTGCCAAGTCATTTGTATCACAGAGTGCAACAGTAGCAAAAGAGAAACTAACATCAGAATTAGATATGTTACCACGAATAAAAAACAAGATTCTACTTACCCCAGAATTGTCACCTTTGTTCACTGGAAAAGACGAGGACATAAAAGAACAATTTGGAATAATTACTAGACTTTTAGACGGTAATGGTTTAGAGACAGAATCAGGAGTTCATGGACAAAGAGGATACTATGGAAAATATATGTTTACGTGGATTGGTGCTGCTGTTGATATACCGCATTCTGTTTACAAATTTTTGTCCACCATAGGTTTTAAAATTTATTTTTTGAGATTACCTCGAACTGAAATCTCTGAGGATGAGTTAGTTGAGCAAACAACAGCAGAAAAACCATTTAATGAAAAAATGAGGGAGATTGAGAAACTATTATTAGATTATCTTAGTTGGTTTGAAATATGCCCTATTTCTATAGGTTTACAGAATGTAACAAAAATTGAATGGGATAAAAGTATAGACGATAAAAATGCAATTAGGATTATAGCACGACTTGCTATTTTATTGGCTCGTTTAAGAGGTAACATTTATGTCTATAAAAGTTCAGATCGTGACGATTTATTAATTCCTATTGACAACACAAACACAAATACTAATACTGCTACTGTTAATTATTCTGAAGGATTCATTCATAGTATTCCAATCATAGAAAATCCTAGTCGAGCAAACCAGCAATTATATAATTTAGCAAGAGGTCATGCTTTATCACATGGAAGGAACTACATAACAGGAGACGATATTTCACTTGTTATCAAAGTTGTATTATCAACTGGTTCAATAGAAAGAGTATTGATATTGGATTTATTAATTGCTCACCAAGGATCTCTTACGACTTCACAAATTACTACCT